>NZ_JBYMTK010000004.1:0-232102 GCF_057773105.1 Dietzia sp. IBK-p2-15D | reverse complement strand
GGGGCACCGACAAGCCCGTCCGCATCTCGGTCATCAACACCATCGCCCAAGGACTGCCCAACCAGGTCCAGTTCGTCAACGGCGCCTACGCCAGCTTCGACTGGCTGTGCGAGGAGATCCTCTCCGGTGGCGACGCCACCGTCCGGTTCGAACTCATCGACCCCGCCCCCGGCACCCTCGACGCCCCCGAAGCAATCCTCAAATACTTCATCACCCCGGCCCTGGCCGAACGGATCCGACTACGCGACGGGACCTGCCGCCACCCCGGATGCACCGTCGACGCCCACGACTGCGAGATCGACCACGTCATCGCGTTCGATCACAGGCGCCCCGAACTGGGCGGCCCCACCGCCGAGTGGAACCTGATGTGCCTCTGCCGCAAACACCACCGCGAGAAGACCTTCGGCCACTGCGCCTACCGCCCCGGCCCCCTCGGCGAGCTGACCATCATCACCGAAACCGGCCACGAACACCACACCAACCCCACCGGCCCCCTGGCCCAGGCACGCAACCACATCCTCGAACACCAATGGCGAGAACACCTCGACCGCCTCACCGCCGACGACGGCCACCTCACCAACCCGCCAGGCACCACCCGGCCGAACGCCACCGGTACCGACCGGCGACTCCGCCCTGATGACGCGACCGAGGGCGATCAGTCCGCATAGCCATGGTCAGTCGGCGTGGGTGGCCGTGCCGATTTCGCTACCGCTCCGATTCAGTTGCCGTGCCGATTCAGCTACCGTGCGAGTTTCAGTTACACGCCGCGATAACCAGCTCTTTCACGCGCGCCGGGTCGGCCTGACCGCGGGTCGCCTTCATGACGGCACCGACGATCGCACCGGCGGCCTGGACCTTGCCCGAACGGATCTTCTCCGCGATGTCGGGCTGCGCGGCCAGGGCGTCGTCGACGGCCTTCTGCAGCGCCGAGTCGTCGCGTACCACCTCGAGGCCCTTGTCGGCGACGATCTGGTCCGGCTCGCCCTCGCCGTCGAGGACGGCGTCGACGACCTGGCGGCCGAGCTTGTTGGTGAGCTTGCCCTCGGCGACCAACTCGATCACGCGCGCCAGCTGCACCGGCGAGATCTCCAATTCGGTGAGCGCGACGCCGCGCTTGTTGGACTGCTGGGTCAGGTACGACACCCACCACGAGCGGGCCTCGGCGGCCGGAGCGCCCGCGTCGACCGTGGCGAGGATCAGGTCGAGGGCCCCGGCGTTGACGAGGTCGCGCATCTCCTCGTCCGAGACGCCCCAGTCCGCCTGGACCCGTGCGCGGCGCACCCACGGCAGCTCCGGCAGTGTCGCGCGGATCTCCTCGATGAGCTGCTCGGTCGGCTCGACGGGCGCGAGATCCGGCTCCGGGAAGTAGCGGTAGTCCTCCGCCGATTCCTTCGGCCGGCCCGAGGTGGTGGTGCCGTCCGACTCGTGGAAGTGCCGCGTCTCGAGCACAACCTCGTCACCCGCGGTGAGCACGTCCGCCTGGCGGCACATCTCGTGGCGGACCGCGATCTCGACGCTGCGGAGGGAGTTGACATTCTTGGTCTCGGTGCGGGTGCCGAACTCGGTGGCGCCCTTCGGCATCAACGAGACGTTCGCATCGCAGCGCATCGAGCCCTGGTCCATCCGGACGTCGGACACGTCGAGGCTCCGGAGCAGATCACGCAGCGTCGTGACGTAGGCGCGCGCGATCTCGGGTGCCCGCTCCCCCGCACCGACGATCGGCTTGGAGACGATCTCGATGAGCGGCACGCCCGCGCGGTTGAAGTCGAGCAGCGAGTGGGTGGCGCCGTGGATGCGACCGGTGGCGGACCCGACGTGGGTGGACTTGCCGGTGTCCTCCTCCATGTGCGCGCGCTCGACCTCCACGCGCCACGTGCTGCCGTCCTCGAGCTGCACGTCGAGGTACCCGTCGTGGGCGATGGGCTCGTCGTACTGCGAGATCTGGTAGTTCTTCGGCTGGTCCGGGTAGAAGTAGTTCTTCCGGGCGAACCGACTGTACGGCGCGATCGAGCAGTTCAGCGCCAGGCCGATCTTGATGGCCCACTCCACCGCCTGGCGGTTGGCCACCGGCAACGCGCCCGGCAGACCGATGCACACCGGACACACCTGGGTGTTGGGATCCGCCCCGAACGCGGTGGGACACCCGCAGAACATCTTGGTGTTGGTGTGCAGCTCTACGTGCACCTCCATGCCCATGACGGGATCGAAACGTGACACGACCTCGGTGAACTCCATGCGGAACAATCTAGCCGAAGAGGCATGCGGCCTCGCGGTAGCGGTCCTCCGGGACGGTCTTGAGCACGGCGACCGCGTCCTCTACCGGCACCATCTCGATCGACTCCCCGCGGAGCGCGACGATCTGACCGAAATCCCCCCGGTGCGCGGCGTGCGCCGCGTGCACCCCGAAACGGGTCGCGAGCACGCGGTCGTACGCGGTCGGCGTACCGCCGCGCTGGATGTGGCCGAGCACGGTCGTCCGGACGTCGCGGTTCATCCGCTCCTTGATCGCCGCGGCCATCTGGTCGGCCACCCCGGTGAACACCTCGTGGCCGAACTGGTCGTTGCCTCCCTCGCGCAACGTCATGCCGGAACCCTCGACCGGCGTGGCCCCCTCGGCGACCACGCAGATCCCGTACGCCTCCCCCATCTGGAACCGGCGCTTCATCACCTTGCACACGTAGTCGATGTCGAACGGGACCTCGGGGATCACGATCATGTGTGCACCGGACGCCAGGCCCGCGTGCAGTGCGATCCACCCGGCGTGCCTGCCCATCACCTCGACGAGCATGACCCGCTCGTGCGACTCCGCCGTCGTGTGCAGCCGGTCGATGGCATCGGAGGCGATCGAGACGGCGGTGTCGAAGCCGAAGGTGTAATCGGTGCCGCCGACGTCGTTGTCGATGGTCTTGGGCACCCCCACCACGGGGATGCCGTTCTCGGTCAGCCAGCGGGCCGCCTTGAGCGTGCCGTCTCCGCCGATCGCGACGAGCGCGTCGATCGCGTGCCGCTCGAGGGTCTGGCGGATGACCGGCAGGCTCGCAGTGAGGATGTCGGGGTTCAGTCGGCCGGTTCCGAGGATCGTGCCACCGCGGAGCAGGATGCGATCGATGCCCTCGTCGTCGAACAGCGGCACGGCACGGTCGTTCACCAGCCCGGACCACCCGTCCTGGAAGCCCAGGACCGGGGAGTCGTACTCCGAGTTGGCGGTGCGGACCAAAGCGCGGATGACCGCGTTGAGTCCCGGACAGTCGCCGCCGGCGGTCAGTACACCTATACGCACGTCGAGCTCCTCTCGGTTACCCCGCAGTCTAGGTCCGCCCGCCCCGCATCGCGGCGGTCACCGCCCCGGGCTCACCGACTGTTCACCGGTACGGAACGCCATGGTGGCCAGACCTCCCAGCAGGACGACAACAGCGGGGAGGAACATCGCGTCGGCCACCGCCTGGCCGATGTCACCGTGGGCCACGAACCGGGCCTGTACCACCGCGCCGATCGCGGCGGACCCCAGCACCGCCCCGACCTGGCGGGTGGTGTTGTAGACACCGGATCCCGCGCCCGCCGACGCCAACTCGAGGCGTCGCATCGCGGTCGACGACGTCGGCGCCCACACACACCCGTTGGCCACCCCCATGAGGGCGATCGGACCGAGCAGGACGGGGATCGAGGTCTGGGCGTCCATCACCAGCGCGAGCCAGAACAGGGAGACCGCATACGAGAAGTAGCCGATGCCCGTGAAGATCCGCGGATCGAGACGATCCGCCCAGCGTCCGACCAACGGCGCCAGAACACCCGCGATCAGGGCCATGGGCAGCAACATCATCCCCGCGCGGGTCGGGCTGAGTTCCTTGACCCCCTGGAGGTAGAACATGAGCGGCACCATCGTGCCGGCGGTGACGAAGCCGATCGTCGAGACGCCGAACGTGCCGATCGAGAAGTTGCGGTCCCGGAACAGTCGTAGAGGTACGAGCGGCTCGGTGCGGACGCGGGACTGCCACCACACGAACACGGTCAGACCCGCCACGCCCGCCGCGATGAACCCGGCGGTGGTGCCGCCCCATCCGTGCTCCTCACCCTGCTGGATCCCGAACACCAGCAGGAACATGCCCACGGCGGACAGGACGATCCCGGCTATGTCGTACGAGCGCGACCTGGTCTCCAGCACCGGGACCCAGAGCCACACCAACACCACCGCGAGGACACCGAACGGGATGTTGACGAAGAAGATCCACCGCCAGTCGAACGCGTCGATGAGCACACCGCCGAAGACCGGGCCGACCACGGAGGCGATACCCGCCACCGCACCCCATGCACCCATGGCCGCGCCGCGGCGCGCGGGCGCGAACACCCGGGTGATGACACTGAGCGACTGCGGGGTGAGCAGTGCCGCGCCGAAGCCCTGGAACACCCGCGCCACGATGAGGGTCTCGATGTCGGGCGCCAACCCGCACCACAGGGAGGCGCCGGTGAACAGCACCAGGCCCGCGATCGACACCCGTCGCGGCCCGATCTGGTCCCCCAGCCGACCGGTGAACAGCAACGGCACCACGTAGGCGAGCAGATACGCGCTGGTCACCCAGATGACCTGGTTGGTCGTGGCGCCGAGCTGGGTGACGAACGCGTCGGTGGCCACCGCCACGATCGTCTGGTCCACCAGGATCATGAAGAACCCGATGACGAGTGCCGCGAGCGCCTTCCATGCGTCCCTCTCGGGGACGGTCGTCACGCTATCGCGCCTCTCGCGGCCTCGTAGGCGGCCCCGACCCGGTAGAGACGATCGTCGGCGAGTGCCGGCGCCATGATCTGCAGACCGGCGGGCAGGCCCTCGACCAGACCGGACGGCACGGACATCCCGCAGTGACCGGCCAGGTTCAGCGGCAGGGTGCACAGGTCGAACTGGTACATCGCGACCGGGTCCTCGACCTTGTCCCCGAGCGGGAACGCGGTGGTCGGCGTGGTCGGCGAGATCAGGACGTCGACCTTCTTGTAGGCGGCATCGAAGTCGCGTGCGATGAGCGTGCGCACCTTCTGGGCCTGGCCGTAGAACGCGTCGTAGTACCCGGCCGACAGGGCGTAGGTGCCGAGCATGATGCGGCGCTTGACCTCGGGGCCGAAGCCCGCCTCGCGGCTGGCGGCCATGACCTGGTCGGCCGACCCGTCACCGGTCCGCAGGCCGTAGCGCATGGCGTCGAAGCGTGCCAGGTTGCTGGAGACCTCGGACGGGAGGATGAGGTAGTAGGCGGGCAGCGCGTAGCGGAAGTTGGGGCACGAGACCTCGACGATCTCGGCACCCAGGTCGCGCAGGGTGTCCACCGCGCCGCGGAACGACGCCTCGACGCCGGGCTGGTAGCCCTCGCCGGAGAACTCCGTGACCACGCCCACCCGCAGGCCCGTCAGGTCACCCTTCGCGCCCTCACGGGCGGCGGCGACGACGTCCGGGACCGCCACGTCGAGGCTCGTCGAGTCGCGCGGGTCGTGCCCCGCGATGACCTGGTGCAGCAGCGCGGTGTCCTCGACGGTGCGGCCGCAGGGGCCGCCCTGGTCGAGGGACGACGCGCAGGCGACGAGACCGTAGCGCGAGACCGTCCCGTAGGTGGGCTTGACGCCGACCGTCGCGGTGAGCGCGGCGGGCTGGCGGATCGACCCGCCGGTGTCGGTACCGATGGCGATCGGGGCCTGGTGCGAGGCCAGCGCCGCGGCCGAGCCACCGCCGGAACCACCGGGGGTGCGGCTCGGATCCCACGGGTTGCGGGTGGGGCCGTAGGCCGAGTTCTCGGTCGAGGACCCCATGGCGAACTCGTCCATGTTGGTCTTGCCGAGGATCGGGATCCCCGCCTCGCGCAGTCGCGCGGTGACCGTGGCGTCGTACGGCGAACGGTAACCCTCGAGGATCCGTGAGCCACAGGTGGTGGGGGCGTCGGTGGTGGTGAACACGTCCTTGAGGGCGATGGGCACGCCCGCCAGGGGTCCGAGTTCCTCGCCGGCCGCCAGTCGGGTGTCGACGTCCCGGGCCGCCCGGAGGGCCTCGTCCGCGCCCACGTGGAGGAAGGCGTTGATCTCGCCGTCGACCTCGTCGATACGGTCCAGGTGCGCCCGGGTGACCTCCTCCGAGGACACCTCCCGCGCGGCGATCCGCCCGGCCAGCTCGGCGGCGGTGGCGGTGGTGAGCTCGGTCATGCGTCCTCCCCCAGGATCTGCGGAACCTCGAAGCGCTGTTCGTCGGCCGCCGGGGCCTGGTCGAGTGCCTGCTCCGGGGTGAGGCCGGGCGTGACCACGTCGTCGCGGTAGACGTTGGTGATCGCGGTGGGGTGGCTCATCGCGGGCACGTCCTCCGCGGCGACCTCGGACACCGCCTGCACGTGGTCGAGGATGTCGGTGAGCTGCTGTGCGAACGAGTCCAGCTCGGAGTCGCTCAGTTCCAGGCGGGAGAGCCTGGCCAGATGCGCGACGTCCCCGCGTGAGATCGAGGTCACGTGCCTGCCCCTTTCCGTGACGTGGTCGGTACCGGCCCAGCCTAGTCAGCCCGAATGCGTGCGGCACAATGGGCGTCATGTCTTATCTGCTCCGTGTCATGTTGCCCGACCGACCGGGCAGTCTCGGCTCCCTCGCGGTGGCGCTGGGGACCGTGGACGCGGACATCATCAGCCTCGACGTGGTGGACCGGTTCGACGGGGTCGCCGTCGACGACATCGTCGTGGAGGTCCCGCACGGCACCTTCCCGGACGCCCTCATCACCGCCGCCGAGCGCCTGGACGGCGTGATGGTGGACTCCCTGCGGCCGTTCGGCGGGATCCTCGACGCCCATCGGGAACTCGAGCTCATCGACGCCGTCGCCGGGGCGGGTGCCGGGGCCTCCCAACTGCTCGCCGACGAGCTCCCTGCCGCGCTGCGCGTCGGCTGGGCGCTGGTCGTGGAGGTGACCGCGGACGCACGGTGCCGTCTGATCGCGCGGGGCGAGTCCGCACCGATGTGGGAGGGCGGCGAGGTCTCCGTACTGTGCGGCCTGGAGCGGGTGACCGCACTGGATGACGACGACGACGGCGTGCCGGCGGAGTGGACGGCCATGGACACCTCGCTCGCGGCCGCGCCGTTGAACTCGGGGCACATTCTCGTGGTGGGCCGACCGGGCGGTCCCTCGTTCAGGCCGTCCGAGGTCGCTCGGCTGGGGTACCTCACGGGGATCCTGCGCTCCCTCGACGCCGGCTGACCGGGCGGGCCCGCCGCTCCCTCGACGCCGGTCCGGCACGGATGTCGGTCAGCGGCGGGGTCCGCGTCGCCACGACCACACCGCGACCGCCGCGAAGAGGAACGCCGTGACCGGCAGGGCCCATGCCAGGTCCGTCATGAGGACGATCTGACGGAACTGTTCGTTCGACAGGAACTGCGCGACTTCGTTACAGGAGTAGAGGCAGGAGACCGGGTTCGACATCGGGCCGACCCAGAGCCACACCAGTCCGGCGAACGCTCCGGTCGATGCCCCCGCCACGGCGGAGGCCGACACCGAGAGGAGGCGCCCGGGACCCTCGCCCCGCAGACCACGGAGGGAGACACCGACCGCGAGCGCGAGACCGACACCCGCTCCGAGGAACAGCGGCCAGGGGAACTGGGCGAGGGGCGTCACCGGGGTCACGGGTCGGTTTGCTCCGGTTCCGTGTCCGACTCAGGGTCCAGGTCCCCTTCCCCCGCCCCGGCCGGACCGTTGTCCATCAGGTCGACGAAGCCGGCCTCGTCCAGGATCGTCAGGCCCAACTCCTCGGCCTTGGCCGCTTTGGACCCCGGATTGTCGCCCACCACCACGTAGTCGGTCTTTTTGGAGACCGACCCGGAGGCCTTACCGCCGCGGGCGATGATCGCCTCCTTGATGCCGTCGCGCGTGAAACCCTCGAGTGAGCCGGTCGCCACGATCGTCAGGCCCTCGAGCGTCCGCGGGATCGATTCGTCACGCTCGTCGGCCATCGAGACGCCGGCGGCGGTCCACCGGTCGACGATCTCGCGGTGCCAGTCGATGTCGAACCACTCGACCACCGAGGCCGCGATAGTCGACCCGACCCCGTCCGTCTCCGCCAGTTCCTCCTCGGACGCGGCGCGGATGGCCTCCATGGTCCCGAACCGGGTCGCCAGGGCGCGCGCGGCCGTGGGGCCCACGTGTCGGATCGACAGCGCGACCAGTACCCGCCAGAGCGGTCGGTCCCGGGCGGTAGCGAGGTTGGCCAGCAGCTTGCGACCGTTCTCGGTGAGCACGGTGCGTTCGGGTTCGGCCCCCGCCTCGATCTGCTTGCGGGTGGCCTTGTCGACGCGGGTGTAGAGGTCTGTCCTGAGCAGGTCGGACTCGGTGAGGTCGAACAGTCCGGCCTCGTTGACGAGCACCCCGCTGGTCAGTAGATCCGAGGCGCCCTCGTACCCGAGCGCCTCGATGTCCAGGGCGTTGCGCGAGGCCAGATAGAACAGCCGCTCCCGCAGCTGGGCGGGACAGGAACGCTGGTTGGGGCAGCGCCAGTCGGCGTCGCCCTCCTTCGCCGGGGCCACGACCGTATCGCACTCCGGACAACGTTCGGGGAAGACGAACTCGCGCTCGGTACCGTCGCGCCGCTCGACCACCGGGCCGAGGACCTCGGGGATCACGTCACCGGCCTTGCGGATCACCACCGTGTCGCCGATCAACACGCCCTTGCGGATCACCTCGGTCTGGTTGTGGAGGGTGGCCAACGAGACCGTCGAACCGGCGACCGTGACCGGCTGCATGTGGGCGAAGGGGGTGACCCGCCCGGTGCGCCCGACGGAGACCCGGATGTCCAGTAGTTCCGTCATGACCTCCTCCGGTGGGTACTTGTAGGCGATCGCCCACCGCGGCGCCCGGGAGGTCTGGCCGAGTCGGCGTTGGACCGCGCGGTCGTCGATCTTCACCACGAGCCCGTCGATCTCGTGTTCGGGGTCGCTGCGGTGCTCACCCCAGAACCTCATCCGCTCGACCACCTCCTCCACCCCGGTGGCGGGCGCGGTGTGCGGTGAGACGGGCAGGCCCCACTCGGCGAGGGCGAGGTAGACGTCGTGGAGGCTCTCGAAGGTCGCGCCCTCGACCGCGCCGAGACCGTGGCAGTACATGCCGAGTCGGCGTTGGGCGGTGATGGCCGGGTTCTTCTGGCGCAGTGACCCGGCCGCACTGTTGCGCGGGTTGGCGAACGGTGCCTTGCCCTCGGCCACGAGACGGGCGTTGAGCTCGGCGAAGTCCTCGAGCCGGAAGAACACCTCGCCCCGCACCTCGATGAGCGAGGGCAGCGGGCGGTCGTCCGACGGGGTGAGCGTGACCGGGATGTCGTCGATGGTCCGCGCGTTGAGGGTCACGTCCTCCCCCGTTCGCCCGTCACCCCGGGTGGCGGCGCTGACCAGCTTCCCGTCCCGGTAGACCAGGTCCAGGGCCACGCCGTCGATCTTGACCTCGCACAGGAACGGCAGCCGGTCCTCCGGCACGCCCGCCTGCTCGACGGCGGAGGCGACCCAGTCACGCAGCTCCTCCTCGGAGAACACGTTGTCCAGGCTGGTCATCCGCTCGAGGTGCTCGACCGGGGCGAAATCCGTCGAGAAGCCACCGCCGACAAGTTGGGTCGGCGAATCGGCGCTCCGCAGCCCCGGGTGCTTCAGCTCGAGCGCCTGCAACTCGTCGAAGAGCCGATCGAACTCGGCGTCGGAGACGATGGGCGCGTCCTTGACGTAGTAGCGGAACTGGTGATCGCGGACCGTCTCCGCGAGCTCGGTCCACTCCTGCCGCACCTCGGGCGGGATGTCCCCCGTGCCGACGGGCTGACTGGTGTCATCGGGAAGGCTCACGAGGACAGGGTAATGCCGGGCGAGGCCTCGATGTCGGAGCGCTGCCCTACGGTGAGCCCATGACAACCCACACACAGCCGCTCGCCATCGACCGGAACCGACTGCTCGCGTTCGACCTCGAGACCACCGGCCCGGACCCCCGGACCGCCCACGTCGTCTCCTCCGCCCTCATCGCGATAGACGGGCGGCACAAGAAGGAACGGAACTGGCTCGCGGATCCCGGGATAGAGATTCCCGAGGGGGCGACGGCGGTCCACGGCATCACCACGGCTCATGCCCGCGAGAACGGCCGTCCGCACGCCGAGGTCATCGCCGAGACGGTGGCCGCCATCCGCCGGGGATGGGGCGAGGGACGCACGCTGGTGGTGTTCAACGCCTGTTACGACCTGACGATCCTGCGACGGTGGGACCCGTCGTTCGAGATCCTCGGTCCCGTGATCGACCCGTACGTCGTGGACCGCGCGGTGGATCCCTACCGGAAGGGCAAGCGGACGCTCGAGGCCCTGTGCGGTCTACACGGGGTACGACTCGACAGCGCCCACGAGGCCGCGGCGGATGCGCTCGCCGCCGCCCGGCTGGCGTGGAAGATGCTCGGCGGACAGCCGGAGTTGTCGGGTCCGGACTGGCGGGAGGTCAATGCGCGCCAGGCGAGCTGGCACGAGACGCGCCAGCGGGACTTCGTCGCGTACCTCGAGCGGTCCGGCAAGGACTCGTCCGACGTCAACACCCTCTGGCCGATGGCAGTGCTGTAGCGCCGCGTTGTCTGTTACTCCGCGTCGTCTGTTACTCCGCCACCCGCGGGGTGGTCTCGGCCACCAGACGGGCGCCCCGGAGGGCGGCCGCGGCTCGGCCCTCACCGGTCGAGGTCTCCTCGGCGGTGGGCGTGAGGATGACGCGGTCCAGGGTGGAGTACCTGGGCGCGCTCAGTCGGTCGAGCAGAGCCAGCAGTCCCACTGCGGTGTCCTCGGCCTCCGCCACGGTGCGTGGCGGCGGGCCGCCGCCGGGTAGACCCTCCAGGTGGAGGATCCCGCCGTTACCGAGGACCGTCCCGGCTGCATCCAGCGCGGCATGCGACCGGGCTGTGTGCAGCGGCGCGGTCGCCAGGCACACCCCGTCGAGAGGCGTCTCACCCCGCGGGGGGTCGCTGACGACCTCCCAGACCGGAGGTGCCCCAGGGTCGGAGGTGACCGGGAGCCGGATCAGGACCTCTGCGGCCCCGGCGTCGCGGAGCGCATCGGCGAACCGGCAGAGCGACAGGGCTAGTTGATCAGGCGGGACGGCCGCGATCGGGTCGAGACGGCTGGGCGAGCGGACCGTCCCGGCGGCGACATGCCAGAGCAGGGGCTCGTCCACCAGGATCCGTGCGCCCGCCCGTACCCGGCCCGCCAGCCGCACGGCTCGCCCACTCACGCCCTCCGCCAGGGAGGCTGCCAGGTCTCGCCGGGCACCGCGGTCGCTGAGCACGGGGAATCCGCCGGGCAGTTCCACCCCGGCCGCGAGGGACCACGGGCCCATCACGCGGACCTGCAGACGGCGGGAGTCGGTGGCGGGATCCCCCTCGGGATCCCGGGCCTGCTCGTCGGCCTCCTCGAGGGCGTCGGCGTCCCGGTCGAGGAAGTCGGCGGCCCGACGGGCGAGGCGGCCCGGGGCGTCGGCGAGTCGCCATCCGCGTGGCGAGACGTCGACCGGCAGGTCGGCGAGCATCGCCAGCGTGCGGCCGACCTGGTCGGCCCCGGGGCCGCGATCCGGCAGCTCGGGCAGGAACGGCAGCGCATGGCATTCCCCCATGATCACCCGCGCCGATTCCCGCGGGTCGGTGCCGGGCATGGGGCCGGCTCCGGTGCTGGACGGTCCCACAGACGTCACGCGCTCTCGGCGGCCGGGCGGGACGCGGAGATGGTGCCGCTGCCCAGCACGCGTTCGCCGCCCGGTTCGGGCCGGTACAGCACGGCGGCCTGCCCGGGGGCGACGCCGCGGATCGGCTTCTCGAGCGTGATCTCGAGCCGGGCATCCGGTCCGTCGCCGAGGCGTCGGACGTGGCCCGGGGTCGCCTCGCCGTGGGCGCGGATCTGCACCAGGCAGTCGGTCTCGCGGATGTCGTCGTCGACGAGCCAGTAGGGCGAGGACGCGGTCATGCCGGACGAGAGGAGGTGGTCCGCGCCACCGACGGTGACGGTGCCACTGTCGGCGTCGATCGCGGTGACGTAGCGGGGGCGGCCGTCCGCCGCGGGGCCGCTGACCCCGAGGCCCTTGCGCTGGCCGATGGTGAACCCGTGGATTCCCTCGTGGCGGCCGAGCTCGTCGCCGGTGTCGGCGTCGACGACAGCGCCGGGGCGCATGCCGATACGCGCCCCGAGGAAGGCGCGGGTGTCGCCCGACGGGATGAAGCAGATGTCATGGCTGTCGGGCTTGGAGGCGACGGGCAACCCGCCGGCCTCTGCCTCGGCGCGGACCTGCGACTTGAGTGAATCCCCGAGGGGGAACATCGAGTGAGCGAGCTGCTCCGGGGTGAGCACTCCGAGGACGTACGACTGGTCCTTGGCGTCGTCCACGGCGCGGCGCAGGACCGGCCGCCGGGTGCCGTCGGGCAGTTCCTCGGACGACAACCGCGCGTAGTGGCCGGTGGCGACCGCGTCGAAGCCGAGCGCCATGCCCCGGTCGAGGAGGGCCTCGAACTTGATGCGTTCGTTGCACCGGAGGCACGGGTTGGGGGTCTCACCCCGGGCGTAGGACTCGACGAAGTCGTCGATCACGTCGGCACGGAAGCGCTCGGCGAAGTCCCACACGTAGAACGGGATGCCCAGCAGGTCGGCGACCCGGCGGGCGTCCCCCGCGTCCTCCCGCGAGCAGCACCCGCGCGATCCCGTTCGCAGGGTCGCCGGATCCGCACTGAGTGCGAGGTGGACGCCCACGACATCGTGTCCGGCGGCGACGGCTCGGGCGGCGGCGACGGCGGAGTCCACTCCCCCGCTCATGGCGGCGAGGACCCTCATGATGCGGCCATCCCGGTGCGGGCGAGCCCGAGGCCGGCGACGCGGGCGCGTTCGGCCGCGGGCCCGATGGCCGCGACGGCGGCGTCGACGTCGTCCTCGGTGGTGGTGTACCCCAGGCTCAGGCGCAGACTGCTGCGGGCAGCGGCCTCGTCGGCACCCAGGGCCAGCAGGACGTGACTCGGCTCGGCCACCCCGGCGGTGCAGGCCGAGCCCGTGGAGCATTCGATCCCGGCGGCGTCGAGCAGCAGGATGAGCGACTCGCCGGAACAGCCGGGGAAGGTGAGGTTGGCGATGCCGGGCAGGCGCTCCCCGCCCCCGTTGGCGATCGCACCGGGGACCTCGGCGAGCACCCCGGCGACGAGCCGATCGCGCAACCGGCTCAGACGCAGGGCCTCGGACTCCATCTCACGGACCGCTTCCCCGAGCGCGGCGGCCATCGCGACAACCCCCGGCACGTCCACGGATCCGGACCGCAGGTCCCGCTCCTGGCCACCCCCGTACCCGATCGGCACGCAGTCGGCACCGCGGTCGAGGAGCAACGCACCGACGCCGAGCGGTCCACCGAACTTGTGCGCGGAGAGACTGAGGGAGGTCACGCCGAGGCCGGAGAAGTCGACCGGGACGTGCCCGACGGCCTGGACGGCATCGGTGTGGACGGCCGCGCCCACCGCGCGGGCCGGGCCGGCCGCCGCCGCGACATCCGTGAGGGTGCCGATCTCGTTGTTGCCGAGCATCACCGCGACGAGGGCCAGTCGCGGGCCGAGCTCGTCGGCGAGGTCGCGGACCGTTGCCGGGGTGACGGCGCCGCGGGGGTCCACGGGCAACACCCGGACGACCCTCCGGCCGCCCCGGTCGGTGGCCAGGTGGGCGGCGGCGTCGAGGACGGAGTGGTGCTCGGTGGCCCCCACGGCCACCACGTCGCCCGCCGAGGCACCCACCTGCCCGAGGACGGCGAGATTGTCGGACTCCGTCCCGCCGGAGGTGAACACCACCTCGGACGGTCGGCAGCCGAGGTGGTGCGCGAGGGACTCGCGGGCCTCCTCGACGCGGCGGCGGGCGCGGCGTCCGGAGCCGTGGAGCGAGGACGCGTTGCCGACCGAGGAGGACGCCTCGGCGTAGGCGTCGACGGCCGCCGCGCGCATCGGGGTGGTCGCGGCGTGGTCGAGATAGTGCACAGAGCGGGTGGTGGGCATATCGCTGGCAAGGATACGCCCGAACGCGCCGGACCCCGGCACCGCAGGGGTGCCGGGGTCCGGGCGACGCTGGTGGACGCGGTGCGTCCTGCTCACTTACGAGCGTTGATGGCCTCGGTGAGCTGCGGGGCGACGCTGAACAGGTCGCCGACGATGCCGTAGTCCGCGATCTCGAAGATCGGGGCCTCCTCGTCCTTGTTGACGGCGACGATGGTCTTCGACGTCTGCATGCCGGCGCGGTGCTGGATGGCGCCCGAGATACCGAGGGCGATGTACAGCTGCGGCGACACGGTCTTGCCGGTCTGGCCGACCTGGAACTGGCCCGGGTAGTAGCCCGAGTCCACAGCGGCGCGCGACGCGCCGACGGCGGCCTTGAGCGAGTCGGCGAGCGGCTCGACGACCTTCTCGAAGTTGTCCGCGGAGCCGACGCCACGACCACCGGAGACGACGACGGTCGCCTCGGTGAGCTCGGGGCGGTCGCCGCCCACGATCGGGTTGCGCGAGATGACCTTGGCGGCGTTCTCGGGCTCGGGGACCTGCACCTCGACGACCTCGCCGGCGCCGGCGGCCGGGGAGGCCTCGACGGAGCCCGGACGCAGCGTGTAGATCGGGGTCTCGCCGGAGACGGTCGCCTCGACGGTGAAGGCGCCACCGAAGATCGAGTGGACGGCCGAACCGTCGGACTTGATCTCCACGACGTCACACAGGGTGCCGGAGCCGGTGCGGGCCGCGAGACGACCCGCGACCTCCTTGCCCTCGAACGTGGCGGCCAGGACGATCGCGGCCGCACCCTGCTCGGCGAGGCCGGCCAGGACGTCGACCTTGGGGGTGACGAGGTAGTTCTGGACCGCGTCACCCTCGGCGACGTAGATCTTCTCCGCGCCGGCCTCCTTGAGGGCATCGGTGAGCGCGGCGGCGGTGCCGGTCTCACCGAAGACGACCGCGGAGGGCTCTCCGAGGGCACGAGCGGCGGTCAGCAGCTCGAGGGACACCTTCTTGAGTTCGCCGTCGACGTGCTCGACCGCGACGAGGACTTCAGCCATGGTGGATTCTCCTTGAAAAAGACTGGGATGAGTCGGTCGGGGTGAGTTCGCGTCAGATGAGCTTCTGCGACACGAGGTACTTGGCGACGTCGTTGCCGCCCTCGCCCTCGTCGGTGACCTTCTCGCCGGCGGCGCGCGGCGGCTTGGGGCTCGCGGAGGTGACGCTGGACGCGGCGTTGTCCTTGCCCACCTGGGCGGCCTCGACGCCGGCGTCGGCCAGCGTGAGGGACTCGACCGGCTTCTTCTTGGCGGCCATGATGCCCTTGAAGGACGGGAACCGCGGCTCGTTGATCTTCTCGCCGACGGAGACGACGCACGGCAGGGTGGCCTCGACCTCGAAGATGCCCTCGTCGGTCTCACGCTCGCCCTTGGCGACGCCGTCGGCGATCTCCAGGGTGCGCATGTGCGTCAGCTGCGGGAGGCCGAGGTACTCGGCGAGGATGGCCGGGACGGCACCCATGCGGCCGTCGGTGGCCTCGTTGCCGGCGATGACCAGCTCGGTGCCCTCGATGGTGCCCAGCACGTTGGCCAGGGCCCACGAGGTCTGGACGACGTCGGAACCGTGCAGGGCCTCGTCGTTGAGGTGGACGGCCTTGTCGGCGCCCATGGACAGGGCCTTGCGGATGGCCTCGGTGGCGCGGTCCGGACCGGCGCACAGGACGGTCACCTCGCCGCCGTGGGCCTCCTTGATCTGGAGCGCCTGCTCGACGGCCTTCTCGTTGATCTCGTCCAGGACCGCGTCCGCGGCCTCGCGGTCCAGGGTGTAGTCCCCGTCCGTGAGCTTGCGCTCGGAATAGGTGTCGGGAACCTGCTTGATCAGTACGACGATGTTCGTCATGGGCCTGCGTCGACCTCCTGCGAGTCGGGGCGGGGTGCGCCCCCGTCTAGACCGGGCGCACCGGATTGTGGTCCTGCCAGACACAATAACGCGGCCGTGGCCGCGGTGACGGTGCCGGGGCGGTCGGTGGCGGGGCACGGCGCCCGGTCGGCGGCCACCGGGTGGGGCGGGTGGTTCAGTTGATGCGCTTGTCCCAGCCGGACCAGGCGGCGTCGCGCAGTTCGTTCTTGCGGACCTTTCCGGTCGACGTCCGGGGCAGGGCCTCGGTCAACTCCACCGCACCGGGCACCTTGTAGCGCGCGATCCTGGTCCGGCAGTGCTCGATCACGGCGGCCTCGTCGAGCGTGGAGCCCGGCCGGACCACGACGTAGGCCTTGGGACGCTCGCCCCACTTCTCGTCGGGCATGGACACGACCGCGCAGTCGACCACGTCGGGGTGGGACACGACCGCCTGCTCGACCTCGATGGTGGAGATGTTCTCGCCGCCGGAGACCACGACGTCCTTGGCGCGGTCCAGCAGTTGCACGTATCCGTCCGGGTGCATGACGCCCAGGTCGCCGGAGTGGAACCACCCGCCGGCGAACGCGGTGGCCGTGGCCTCGGGGTCGCCGAAGTACCCCTTCATGACCCCGTTGCCGGTCATGACGACCTCGCCCATGGTCACGCCGTCGGCGGGGACGTCGACCAGCCGGCTCTCCCCCGGTGAGGTGCGCTCGACCACACGCACGGTGTCGGCGTGGATCATGGCGACGCCCTGGCGCGACTTGAGCCCGGCCCGCTCGTCCGGATCCAGGTCGGCCCATCCGGGCTGCGGGGTGCACACCGTGAACGGGCCGTAGGTCTCGGTCAGTCCGTACACCTGGGTGACGTCGATGCCGAGGTCCTCGAAGCGGCGCAGGATGGTCGGCGAGGGCGGCGCCCCGGCGGTGACCATGCGGATCCCGTCGATCGGCCGGGCGGCCGGGTCGTCGGCGATGGTGGACAACACGGCTGGTGCACCGGCCAGGCGGTTGACCCCCTCGTCGTCGAACAGTCTCCAGATCTCGTCCCCGCGGACGGCGCGCAGACACACGTGGGTCCCCCTCGCACCGGTCAGCGCCCAGGTCGTGCACCACCCGTTGCAGTGGAACATGGGCAGCGTCCAGAGGTACTTCGAGTCGGCGTCCAGGCCCTGGGTGACGATCTCGCCGAGGGAGTTGAGGTAGGCGCCCCGGTGCGTGTACATGACGCCCTTGGGTCGGCCGGTGGTGCCGGAGGTGTAGTTGACCGCGATGACGGAGTCCTCGTCGGCGACCGTCCACGAGACCGGCTGAGGAGAGGCGGACGCGAGGGCGTCCTCGAGAGCCTCGGCGCGCGGGCCGAAGCGGGCCGGGTCGGGTTGCGTGCCGTCGGCGTCCGGGGCGACCAGGACGAGACGCAGCGCGTCGGGGACCTCGTCGCCCAGCCCCGCGAGGAGTTCCGCGTCGGCGATGAGGACGGCGATCCCGGCGTGCTCCACGATGTAGGCGATCTCGGCCGGGGCGAGGCGGGTGTTGAGCGCGACCACGGCGCCGCCCGCGAGGGGGACGCCGAACTGCGCGAGCAGCGCCTCGGCCGAGTTCGGCGCCAGGACGCCCACCCGGTCACCGCGCGCCACGCCGCGCATCTTCAGCAGGGAGGCCAGCCGGGTGGCCCGGTCGGCGAACTCGGCGTAGGTCTGACGGCGCGGGCCGTCGACGACCGCGGTGGCGTCGGGTGAGACGCGCGCGGCCTTCTCGAGGAAGCTCAGCGGGGTGAGCGCGGTGTCGAGTCCGGAGTTCGCTGTCATCGGGGTGTGGCCGCCTTCCGTGGGCACGGGTGATGCCCGTCACGGTAGCCGCGGAGTGCACTCCGCGATCCGTGATTCCCCCGCCCCGCACCCCTGCACGTCGGTCCCCGCGTCCGCCACATCGGAGCGCCGGTCGGGTGGGCGGCGGGTGGCGGACTACTCTCTCGTGTGACTGTCTCGACTCGACGGGGGGACCTGTGGCACCGGCACCGGCACCGACACCGGCACTGACACCGCGCACCGCGCGGGCCCTGGTCGCCGTCGCTCTGGCGGCGGGGGTGGCCGCCGGGTGCGCCTCGGACGCGGAGAGTGGCGGCGCCCGCCTGGGCCAGGCCGCGAGCTGGTCCTCGCTCGCGGGTGGCCCGCCGAACTCCGGACGCGCACACTCCCCGGTCTCGGACGCCCCCGGGCTGCTGTGGTCGCGCGCCCTCGGTGCGCCCGCGGTCGGCGTGGCCTCCTCGGACGGCATCGGCACGTCGTTCCAGGCCACGATCTCCGACCGCGGGTGCAATCTCTTCGCACTGACCGCCGACGACGGTCGCAAGCGGTGGTGTCTGCGCCTGCCGACCGACGGGCCGCGGATCACCGCGACAGTCGACGGGCGCGGTTCGCTGTTCGTGCCCCTCTACGGCGGGGTCGGCGCCCTGACGGCCGAGGGCGAGAACCGCTGGACCGCCGCGACCCGGGGCGTGCCCACCACCGTGACGTTGCTGGACGGACGCCACCTGCTGCTCGTGTCCCACCTGGGGGCCGCACGGGTGATCAACGCCCACACCGGTCTGGACGTCACGCCCGAACTGCGGATCGCCGGCGACATCTCCACGGACGACCCGGCGTACGGGATCCCGTGGTGCGCGACCGGCGAGCGGGGCTGTCCGGTCCCCGCCCCCGCGGCCGTGGACACGGACACGGCCACCGCCTACCTCACCGCGTGGACGCCGGGCGCCGACGATCCGGAGTTGGTGGCGGTGCGACTGGTCGCCGGTGAGTTCTCCGCCCTCGACGTGCTGTGGCGTGCACCCCTGCCCGACGGGCGCCTGGGGACGCCGGTGGTGCTGTCGAACGACCGGGACGAGGTCTACGTCCACGCGGCCGACGGCGGTCTCGCCGCGTACTCGACGTCCGACGGCGCGGCCCTGTGGACCGCCCCCGTCGGGTACCGGCCGGACACGCCGCCCGCCCTGTTGCCCGACGGCACCGTGGTCAGCGGCGGTCGCACGACGACCGTGTGGAGGGGACCCGACGACGACCACGACGACGACGCGGGCCCGGCGCCGGTGGTGGCCGTTCGCGGGCAGGACGGAACCGGCCGGGTGGTCTGGCGCCGGGACGACCTGCGCCAGCTCACCAACCCCGCCGCGACGCCGGACGGGCGGGTGCTGGTGGCCGTGCGCTCGGGCGGATCCGACGACGAGCCCGGCATCGCGGTCCACCTGCTCGACGGCGCCGACGGCGCCACCCTCCACCGGATCGAGGTGCCCGCCGCGACGGGCCCGGTCTCGGGACTCAGCGTCGACGCGGATGGCCGGATCGCGCTGACGACCGCGGTGGGCGCCCTCTACGTGTTCGAGTGAGCGGTGCGCGGCCCGCACACGAACACCACGGCGGAGCTGCCGATCCGGGTCACCACCAGCGCGAGTGGCCGTGACCC
The DNA here is from genome assembly GCF_057773105.1 of Dietzia sp. IBK-p2-15D. NCBI lineage: Bacteria > Bacillati > Actinomycetota > Actinomycetes > Mycobacteriales > Dietziaceae > Dietzia > Dietzia sp. IBK-p2-15D. The sequence continues at coordinate 212,755 of NZ_JBYMTK010000004.1, read as the reverse complement.
GCTGAGCGAGAGCGAGCGTCGCAGCACGTCCGGGTCGGTGTCGACGCCGCGGACGAGGATCTCCAACGACCCGCAGTCTCGCCGGCGCAGCACGCGACGCAGCTGCTTGCGGTCGAGCCTGCACTTCTCGAGCACCTCGAACCCGGTGTAGCCGTCCGGGACCCGTGGCCCGGTCAGATGGGCGATCCTCGGGTCGAGCTGACGGAGCCCGTGGCGGCGGGCCCAGTGCCGTACGAGTCCGGCGCGGACGACCGCCCCGTCGGGGTCCACGATGAACCGCTCGGCCTCCTCGTGGGCGTCCACCTCGTCGTCGTCGCCGTCGGTCACCTCCTCCACGTGGACCGCGACCCCGTCCGCGACGAGGCGCGGTGGTCCCCACGGTCCGGCCGCGTCGGCGGCGGTGGTGCGGACCACGGTCGCACGGCGGCGCACACCCGCGGACAGGCCCGGCGACCACAGGCACGCCTCCCGCACCGAGCCGTCGAGGGACACCAGTTCGACCTCCCCGCAGTGGTCGAGCACCGAGGTGTCGAGGCCGGGCGCGCACTTGATGACGTGGTCGCGGTCGGCGGCGACGGCGAGCAGGTCGGGCAGCGGCGGGCTGAGCCGCGCCGGGTCGTGGACCCGACGGCCCCCGGAACGGCGGGCGGGGTCCGCCAACAGGACCGCGTCGCGGCTGGGCGGGGCGAGCGCGTCGGCCACGCATACGAGTGCGTCGGGGACGTTGTGGGCCGCCATCCGCGCGCGGACCGGATCCAGATCCGAGCCGATCACCCGGTCGGCCGTCCGGACGAGTTCGGTGAGCTCGGCGCCGACGGAACAGGTGACGTCGTGGACGTCCCGTCCTGCCAGGCGCCCGGCCCGCAGGGCCGCGACGGGCCACGCGGTGGCCTGCTGGACGGCCTCGTCGGTGAGCAGCATCGCCCCGGCACCCCGGATTCGACCCCTCGCGCGCGCCCGGGCGGTGACGACGTCGATCGCCGCCGCCGCGTGCACGGGATCCGCGCGCCGGACGGCGGCGGTCGAGGCCACGAGGTCCGCGCGGGACCACGCCAGGCCGGCGGCGAGGTCGAGCAGGTCGCGTCCGGCGGCGGTGTGCAGGAACTCCAGGTCCTCGGGGGTCACCGACGCAACGTTAGTTCCCGCCCGGAGCGATGGCCCGCGGGGTGGCCAGGACCTCGTCGACGTCGGTCGCGGCGGCCAGATCGGACAGCACGTCGAGGGTCGGGCGCAGCATGCCGAGCCGGCCGAGGGTCCCCGCCTGCGCGGCGTCGTCGGCGCGGATCCACTCGGTCGCGCGCGCCTCGGTCGTGCCGCCGTCCGGCTCGACGCCGTGGGGCAGGGCCGCCACGAAGAACAGGGTGTCGTACCGGCGCGGGGGCCCGACCGGGGTGGTCCACCGGTCCCACGGTCGCAGCAGGTGCGCGGACAGCACCAGGCCGTGCGCGGCGAGCAGCGAATCCAGGTCGCCCTCCCCCGCGTCGAGTGCGCGCCGCTCGTCGGGGCCCGGCGGGTCGGCCGGTGCGGCGGCTCCCGGCCCGGTCGCCGGCTCGGCGAGCAGCACCCCGGTCTCCTCGAACAGTTCCCGCGCCACCCCGCGGACGGCCGCGGCGGCGCGGTCCGCCTCGATCCCGAACCGACCGGCCCACCACTCCGGCTCGGGCCCGCGCCAGGGGCGGGTGCCGTGGTAGTCCCGCGGTTCGACGCCTCCGCCGGGGAACACCGACATCCCGGCGGCGAACTGCATGGTCGCCACCCGGTGCTGCAGGAAGACCTCCACTCCCCCGCCGACCCGCGCGTCGCGGACCAGGGCGACCGTGGCGGCCTCGCGGACCGGCACGGCCTCCGGCGCGAACGCCGCGGGAGCCTCACGTGCCGTCATGCCCGGGGTGCCCGCCGGTGCCGGCCCGAGCGGCGCGCCCGGCGCGCGAAGTAGCGTCCGTCGATCGCGTCCACGACGATCGACTGGGAGAAGGCCCTGCTGAGATTGTCGGAGGTGATCACCTCGTCGATCAGCCCCATCGCGGTGACCTCGCCCTCCGCCAGGAGCATGGCGTGGGTGAACCCCGGGGGGATCTCCTCCACGTGGTGGGTGACCAGGACCGTGGCGGGGGCGTCCGGATCCATCGCCATGTCCCCGAGGCGGGCGACCAGGTCCTCCCGGCCGCCCAGGTCCAGCCCCGCCCCCGGCTCGTCGAGGAGCAGCAGTTCGGGATCGGTCATCATGGCGCGGGCGATGAGCACGCGCTTGCGCTCCCCCTCGGAGAGGGTGCCCCAGGTTCGCTCGGCCAGGTGCTCCGCCCCGATCGACTCGAGGGTGTCCGCGGCGCGCTCGAAATCCTCCGGGTCGTACTTCTCCCGCCAACGGCCGAGCACGGCGTATCCGGCCGAGATGACCAGGTCCTGCACCACCTCGTCGCCGGGGATGCGGCCGGCCACCGCGACCGACGACAGGCCGACACGGCTGCGCAGTTCGGTCACCTCCGTCCGGCCCAGCTGCTCCCCGAGGATGACGGCCGTCCCCGTGCTCGGGTACTCCAGGGCCGAGGCGATCCGCAGCAACGAGGTCTTGCCCGCGCCGTTGGGGCCGAGCACCACCCACCTCTCGTCCAGTTCCACCTGCCAGGACAGGGGCCCCACGAGGGACGTGCCGTCCCGCCGGAGCGAGACGTCGCGGAGGTCGAGGACGAGGTCGGGGTCGATGTCGATCAGGGTGCTCACGACGCCCATCTAACCGGTAATCGGGAGGACGGGTGGCGAAGAACACGGCCGTGCAGGTGAACGCCGACTCGGGCACCCCTGAAGGATCGGCCCGACTTCGCTAGCGTCGTGGAGGTGACGCCGCCCACCGCGGCGCCCACCCGCCGAGAGGAGCACCGACGTGAACGACCGTCTGGCCATCGATGAGGTCCGCCCCCTCGTCTCCTGCGGGAGGTTCCCGTCCAAGTCCGTGGTCGGGGAGATCCTGCCCGTCTCCGCGATCGTCTGGCGCGAGGGCCACGACGCCCTGTCCGCCAGCCTGGTCGTCCGCCGACCCGGCGGCGCGTCCTCCCGCACCACGATGGTGCCCGGCACCGAGCCGGACACCGTCCACGCGCTGCTGCCCACGGATGTGTCGGGGATGTGGTCGTTCCGGGTGGAGGCGTGGTCCGACCCGTTCGCCACGTGGCGCAGCGGCATCGTCAAGAAGATGGCCGCGGGTCTGGACTCGGGCGAGCTGGGCAACGAGTTCGAGGTGGGCGCCCGCGTGCTCGACACCGCGATCGCCCGGGCGACGGTCGCCGGCGCAGCCGACCGGGTCGACCTGCTGACCGGGGCCGCCGCCGCGCTGCGTGGTCCGGGCGACGCGGCCACCCGGACCGCCCCGGCGCTGACGGACGAGACCGCGGCCGCGCTGGCCGCCGATCCCGTCCGCGAACTCGTGACCGTGGGTCAGACCCACCGCGTGTGGGTGGACCGTCGCGAGGCGCAGTTCAGCTCCTGGTACGAGTTCTTCCCCCGCTCCACCGGCGGGTGGGACGACGAGGGCCGTCCCGTCCACGGGACGTTCACCACCTCGCGCTCCTACGTCGACCACGCGGCCGACCTCGGGTTCGACGTCGTGTACCTGCCGCCGATCCACCCCATCGGAGAGATCAACCGCAAGGGTCGCAACAACACCCTGACCCCCGGGCCCGATGACGTCGGGTCCCCGTGGGCAATCGGCTCCGCCGAGGGCGGACACGACGCGGTCCACCCCGACCTCGGCACCGTCGACGACTTCCGGGACCTGGTGACCTACGCCGGGGAGCGCGGCGTCGAGGTCGCGCTGGACCTGGCCCTGCAGTGCGCGCCCGACCACCCGTGGGCCGCCGAACACCCCGAGTGGTTCACCGTGCTGCCCGACGGGCACATCGCCTACGCCGAGAACCCGCCCAAGAAGTACCAGGACATCTACCCGGTCAACTTCGACACCGACCCCGAGGGCATCTACGCCGAGGTGCTGCGTGTCGTCCGGCTGTGGACGTCCCTCGGGGTACGGATCTTCCGGGTGGACAACCCGCACACCAAGCCGGCCGACTTCTGGAACCGCCTCATCAGCGAGGTGAAGCGGACCGAGCCGGACGTGCTGTTCCTGGCGGAGGCCTTCACCCGGCCGGCCCGGCTGTTCGGACTGGCCAAGCGCGGGTTCTCGCAGTCCTACACCTACTTCACGTGGAAGACCACGAAGGCCGAGTTGGTGGAGTTCTGCGAGCAGCTGCTGGCCCACGTCGACGAGGCCCGCCCCAACATGTTCACCAACACCCCGGACATCCTCCACGAGTCGCTCCAACGTGGCGGCCCGGCGATGTTCGCGATCCGGGCGGTGCTCGCCGCGACGCTCTCGCCCGCGTGGGGCGTGTACTCCGGCTACGAGCTCTACGAATGGCAGCCCGTCGCCGACGGCAGCGAGGAGTACCTCGACTCGGAGAAGTACGAGCTGCGGCCCCGTGACTTCGCCGCCGCGGAGGCCGCCGGGCAGTCGCTCGCCCCGTGGCTGCGCACCCTCAACCGGGTCCGCCGCGAGCACCCCGCCCTGCAGCAGCTGCGCACCCTGACGTTCCACGACGTGGACAACGACCAGATCATCGCCTACTCCAAGGTCGACCCGGCCACCGGAGACTGTGTTCTCACGGTGGTCTCCCTGGACTCCCTCGGCGTTCAGGAGGGCACCCTCCACCTCGACATGGCGGCCCTGGGGTACGACGCCGACGCCCGGTTCAGCGTCCGCGACGAGGTGACGGGCTCCGAGTTCCACTGGGGGTCGAGCAACTACGTCCGGCTCGAGCCGTGGACCGCCGTCGCGCACATCATCGCGATCCCGCCCTGCGACGAAGCACGTAGGGTCGAACTGTCCTACCGCACGCACACCGTGGATTGAGGCGAACGGCCATGGCAAAGCACAAGAAGAAGGACCGCTCCACCGACCGGCTCCAGCCGGAGCAGACCTCGTCGTCGTCGCCCTCGTCGTCGTCGCCGCCGTCTTCATCACCGCCGTCACCGCCGTCACCGACACCGCCCGCGCCGGCCACGGCGCCCGTCGCGTCCCCCGGGCCCGTCACTCCCACGGAACCGACGCCGATCCCGCACGACGTCCTCGGCCGGCTCCGGTCCGGCACCCACCACGACCCGCACTCCGTCTACGGCGCGCACCGCGACGGCGACGGCTCGGTCGTCCGCACCGTCCAGCCGGGGGCGGTGGAGGTGGAGATCGTGTTCGACGACCGCACCGTCCCCATGACCCCGGTCGGCGACGGACTGTTCCACGCGGCGGTGCCCGAGACGGAGGTGCCCGACTACCGTTTCCGGGTCCGCTACCCCGACGGCCACACGCGCACCGTCGCGGACGGCTACCGCTTCCTCCCGACGCTGGGCGAGGTCGACCTGCACCTCATCGGCGAAGGGCGCCACGAACGACTGTGGGATGTCCTCGGCGCCCACGTGCGCACCTACGAGACCGCGGGCGGACCGGTCACCGGCACGTCATTCGCCGTGTGGGCGCCCAACGCCCGCGGGATGAGCGTCGTCGGCGACTTCTGCGGATGGAATCCCACCGCGCTGCCCATGCGCTCGATCGGGTCCTCCGGGGTGTGGGAGTTGTTCGTCCCCGACGTCGCCGACGGCGCCGTCTACAAGTACTGCGTCCGCGGGGCCGACGGCCGGACCATCGACCACGCCGACCCCATGGCGGTGGCCACCGAGGTGCCGCCCTCGACCGGGTCGAAGGTGTTCACCTCCGGCTACGAGTGGAACGACGACGAGTGGATCGCCGCCCGCGCGACCCGCGACCACTCGCACTCCCCGATGACCGTCCTCGAGGTCCACGTCGGCTCCTGGCGGCCCGGCCTCGACTACCGCGAGTTCGCGCACGAACTCGCCGACCACATCATCGAGACCGGGTTCACCCACGTGGAGTTGATGCCGGTCGCCGAGCACCCCTTCGGCGGCTCGTGGGGCTACCAGGTCTCGTCGTACTTCGCCCCGACCAGCCGGTTCGGCACCCCGGACGACCTGCGCTACGTCATCGATCACCTCCACTCCCGCGGTATCGGAGTCCTGGTGGACTGGGTACCCGCCCACTTCCCCAAGGACGAGTGGTCGCTCGGCCGGTTCGACGGCACCCCGCTCTACGAACACGCCGACCCCCGACGCGGTGAACAGCCCGATTGGGGCACCTACGTCTTCGACTTCGGCCGCCACGAGGTGCGCAACTTCCTCGTCGCCAACGCCCTGTACTGGGCCGAGGAGTTCCACATCGACGGACTGCGGGTGGACGCCGTGGCCTCGATGCTCTACCTCGACTACTCCCGCGAGGCCGGCGAGTGGACCCCCAACATCCACGGTGGACGGGAGAACCTCGAGGCCATCTCGTTCCTCCAGGAGGTCAACGCCACCCTGGCCCGGGAGCACCCCGGTTTCCTCACCGTGGCCGAGGAATCCACGTCCTGGGGCGGCGTCACGTCGCCCACCTACACGGGCGGCCTCGGGTTCTCCATGAAGTGGAACATGGGCTGGATGAACGACACCCTGCGCTACGTGGGGCTCGACCCGATCTACCGCGGTTTCCACCACGGCGAGATCACCTTCTCGATGATGTACGCCTGGAGCGAGCGCTTCGTCCTCCCCCTGAGCCACGACGAGGTGGTCCACGGCAAGGGATCGATGTGGGAGCGCATGCCCGGCACCTCGTGGGACCGTGCGGCCGGCATCCGCAGCCTGTACGCCTACATGTGGGCGCACCCCGGCAAGAAGCTGCTCTTCCAGGGCCTCGAGTTCGGGCAGACCACCGAGTGGGACGCCGACAAGGGTGTCGCCTGGGAGAATCTCGAGGGCTGGGAGGGCGAGTACCACCGAGGCATCCTCGCCTGCGTGCGTGACCTCAACGCCCGCTACGCCGAGAATCCCGGCCTGTGGTCGCTCGACGACGACCCCTCCGGGTTCTCGTGGATCGACGCCAACGACGCCGCCCACAACACGCTGTCCTTCCTGCGGACGGACCACGCCGGCAACACCGTCGCGTGCGTGGTCAACTTCTCCGGCGCCGCGCTCGGCGACTACCGCATCGGGCTCCCCGAGGACGGGTACTGGGAGGAGATCCTCAACACCGACGCCTCGGCCTACGAGGGCTCGGGCGCGGGCAACCTCGGCGGTGTCCACGCCGAGCCGGCACCCCACCACGGACGGCCCTATTCCGCGGCGATCACGGTCGGCCCCCGCGCCACCGTGTGGTTCCGACACGCGGCACCGACGACGACTGCGGAGCCGGCGGGGACGGCGGGAGGCTGACCGGCGACGTCGCAATCGACAACGGGCGCCCCGTGCGGGGCGCCCGTTGTCCGTATCGGAAGCGGAGCGTCAATAGAGAGCGCTCGCGAGGTTCCGGCGCGCGGCCAGCACCCGCTCATCGTCCACCGGCAGGGCCTCGAGGAGCTCGAGCAGGCGCGCACGCAACGTGGCCCGCTCGTCACCACCGTGGACACGGATCGCGTCCACCAGTGTCGAGAACGCGGCCTCGTACTCTCCGCCCACCAGGGCAGTGTCTGCAGCCCGCAACGCGTCGGGGACGGAACCCTCTCCCGAGTCGGTCGCTTCCGTCGACCGGCGCGCGGCCTGCACGTAGCGCAGCGCCTCCACCAGGGAGTGCTCGCCCGGGCGGGCCTCCACGAGCGCGGTGAACCGTTCCTCCGCGGCCGCCAGGTCGCCCTCGGCGAGCGCGTCCTCGGCGGCATCCCGCTCGGGGTCGGTGGGCTCCTCCGGCTCCACGTCGTCGGTGTCCGGTGCGGGCCCACCCAACTTGCCCTCGGTCGCCCGGAGCACGGCCGCGAGCCACTGACGTAGGGCCTCCTCCGGCTGCTCACCCTCGAAGTCGGCGAGCGGGCGGCCCGCCGCCACGGCGTACACGGTCGGCACCGCCCGGGCCTGCAGCGCCTGCGCGATGCCCGGGGAGACGTCGACGTCGACGGTCGCATGGACCCACTGACCGCCGGCCTCCATCGCCAGTGCGTCCAGCAGGCTGGTCAACGCGGTCGGCGCCCGCTGGGACACCAGCTCGAGGATCACCGGAACCTGAGCGGAGCGGGCCAGCACCTCCTGCTCGAAGGAGGCCTCGTCCACCTCCACCACCACTTCCGGACCGGAGCCCGGCGGCGGGCCGCCCTGACCCGGGGCGCGACCGGTGTCGGTCGCGCCCCGGCGGGTCTCGGCCCGCTTCTTCAGACCGGACAGGTCGACGGCGCCTGCGAGCGACGCCGCGAGCTTCTGTTCGGCGGCGGACGGGGGTCGGTTACCTGGTCTCGTCACGGCACCGATCCTGCCACGACGGGCGCGCGGGGGTGTCAGCCGGCCGCGGGCACCCGGATGATCAGGGCGTCACCCTGGCCGCCGCCGCCGCACAGGGCAGCCGCTCCGAGCCCGCCGCCGCGGCGTGCGAGCTCGAGGGCCAGGGTCAGCACCACGCGGTTGCCGGACACCCCGATCGGGTGACCGATCGAGATGGCGCCGCCGTTCACGTTCACCTTGTCGGGGCTCAGGTCGAGCATGCGGGTCGAGTGCAGTCCGACGGAGGCGAAGGCCTCGTTGAACTCGAACAGGTCGATGTCGGAGACGTCGACTCCCGCCCGCTCGCACGCGTTCAGCACCGCGTCGGCGGGCTGGTGCTGCAGGGTCGAGTCCGGGCCGGCCACGGTGCCGTAGCCGACGATCTCGGCCAGCACCGGCCAGCCCTCGGCCTCGGCACGGGCCGCGGACGTGATGATGGTCGCCGAGGCGCCGTCCGAGATCTGCGACGACGAACCGGCGGTGATGGTCCCGTCCTTGGAGAACGCGGGACGGAGCTTGCCCATCGACTCGGGGGTCGAGTCGGCGCGCACGCCCTCGTCGGTGTCCACGACGGTGTCGCCCTTGCGGCCCTTTACCGTTACCGGCACGATCTCGTCGGCGAACCGCCCCTCCTTCGCCGCCGCGGCCGCGCGCTGGTGGGAGGTCGCCGCGAACTCGTCCTGGTGCTCACGGGTGATCTCCAGCTCGACGTTGCGCGCCTCGGTGAGCGCACCCATCGGCTGGTCGGTCGGAACGTCGTGCAGGCCGTCGTACGCCATGTGATCGAGCACCTCGATCGAGCCGTACTTGTACCCGGCGCGACTCTTGGGAAGCAGGTGCGGGGCCTGGGACATCGACTCCTGACCGCCGGCCACGACGACCTCGGAGTAGCCGGATCGGATCGCCTGGTCCGCCAGGGCGATCGCCGTCAGGCCGGACAGACACATCTTGTTGATGCTCAGGGCGTCGACACGCTTGGGCAGACCGGCGGCGAGCGAGGCCTGCCGCGCGGGCATCTGGCCGTTTCCGGCCGAGAGCACCTGCCCCATGATGACCTGGTCGACGGCCTCCGGGGACACACCGCCCCGCTCGAGGGCCGCACTGATCGCGATGCCGCCCAGCTCCGGGGCGGACAGCGAGGACAGTCCGCCCTGGAGGCGGCCGAAGGGGGTGCGGGCGCCGGAGACGATGACGGTACGGGTGGGGTCGGCGGTCATGGGACACCTTCCGATGGAGGGGATGAGACTGTGGGGCCAAACTACCGCGAGTGGGGACCGACTAGCGTGGGAGGTATGACGACTACCCCAGCAGGCCAGCCCCTCCTCCCCTCCGAGCTCGTCGTGGCGATCGACCACGTCGGGGTCGCCGTGCCCGATTTCGACGCCGCCGTGGCCTGGTATCGCGACAACCTGGGAATGGAGAATCTCCACGAGGAGGTGAACGAGGAGCAGGGCGTGCGCGAGGCGATGCTCGGCTCCCCCCGTCGTCCCGAGGGCAGCGCCCTGTTGCAGATCCTCGCGCCCCTGGACGAGTCCTCCACGATCGCCAAGTTCATCGACCGCAACGGCCCCGGCATCCAGCAGATGGCCGTCCGCGTGACCGACATCGACGCGATCACCGCCCATCTCACGGGCCGGGGCGTCAGGGTCCTCTACCCGGCACCCAAGAGGGGCACCGCGGACTCGCGGATCAACTTCGTCCATCCCAAGGACGCGGGCGGCGTGCTCCTCGAGCTCGTCGAGCCCGCCGACGCACAGCACTAGTCGCCCCTCACGCGCCCGCCGCTAGGGTGGTGACATGTCGAGCATGCACACGTCACCCACCACGGCGGAGTCCTTCGCGGTGGTGCGCAAGGGATTTGACCGTGAGCAGGTGATGGGAGCACTCACCCGTCTCGAGACGGAGACGGGGGTACTGCGCGCTGACAGGGACGCCGCGGTCGAGCGTGCCGAGAGAGCAGCGGCGGAGGCCGACCGGCAGCGGGCACGCGTGGCCGACCTCGAGGCCAGGGTCGCCGAACTCGGTCGGGCTCCCGTCACCAGCGGTCAGATGTCGGACAGGGTGTCGACGATGCTCTCGCTGGCCACCGCCGAAGCCGAGTCCATCCGCGACTCCGCTCACGCCACCGCCGACCGGATCCGCGCGGAGGCGGAGGAGGACGCGTGGCGGCTGCGGGAAGCCGCGGGGTCCGAATTGGCCGACGTCCGCGGGAGTGCCGAGGCCATCCGAGCAGAGCACACGGCCGTACTCGATGCGGCGCGTGCGCGCGCCCGGGAGATCATCCTCGCCGCGGAGCGCGACGCCCGCCGGCTGGACGACGAGGCGGCGCGTCGGCGGCAGGAGATCGATGAGGACCACCGGCTGGCCTCTGATCTGCGTCGCAGCGAGACCCTACGCGAGGTCACTCGGCAACATGACGCCTCGATGGCGGCCGCCGCGACCACGCGTCGCGAGGCCGAGGAGGAGGCCCGACGGATCGTCGACGACGCCCATCGCCGGGCGGACCAGCTGGTCTCCCGGGCGCGACGACATGTCGACGATCTGCGCGTGCTCCGCGAGCGTGTGCTCGACGATCTCGGCGCGATCCGGGCGAAGCTCGAACCTGTCCCCGGGACAGGCGACGACGTGGAGTTCGACCTGCCGGAGGAACCGGACCTCAACTCCAGCGACGGGTGAGGCCTCTCCGGCCCCGGCCGGACCAGCACCCGGTGTGCCAGTGGCGACGTTCCGCGTCCCCTCCGGGCCGGTCCGGCCACGCCACCACATGCGCGGTACCGGAGGTCACCAGGTGATCGCACCCCGGGCACCGGTAGTCCTTGCCCGCCCTGGCGCCGGGGATCCGTCGGACGTGGTAGGAGTCGGGGTCACCCGCGGGTCCTGGTTCGAGCGCCGAGCCCCCGAGTCCGTGCCGCTGCGGTAGCGGTCGGTCGGACCCGCCACGTCGGTGTCGTCTGGGCATCGCGAACGACTCGTTCAGAACAGCCGGAGGTCGGTGGACTCGATCCCTCGCAGGGAGTCGTAGTCCAGGGTCACGCATCGGATGCCACGATCCTCGGCGAGGGTGCGAGCCTGGGGCTTGATGATCTGGGCCGCGAAGATCCCGCTGACCGGCGCGAGCAACGGGTCGCGGTTGAGCAGCTCCAGATAGCGGGTCAGTTGCTCCACCCCGTCGATCTCGCCGCGACGTTTGATCTCCACCGCCACTGTCGTGCCCTCCCCGTCACGGCCGAGGATGTCGACCGGGCCGATAGCCGTCATGTACTCCCGGCGGACCAGGCTGTACCCCTGACCGAGCGTCTCGATGTGCTCGGCGAGCAACTCCTGCAGGTGGGCCTCGACACCGTCCTTCACCAATCCCGGGTCCACGCCGAGTTCATGTCGGGAGTCGTGGTGCACCTCGGCGACGGTGATCCGTAGCTGCTCCCCCGCCTTGTTCTCCACCACCCACAGCTGCTGCTCCGGGTTCTCCGGGTGATCTCCCTCCACGAGGGAACAGGGTGGGGTCATCCAGTTGAGCGGCTTGTAGGCACGGTCGTCGGCGTGGACGCTCACCGACCCGTCGGCCTTGACGAGCAACAACCGCGGGGCCATCGGAAGATGAGCCGTGAGGCGACCGACGTAGTCGACCTGGCACGTGGCTACGACGAGACGCAACGGTTCCTCCTGGGTACGGGCACCGCCCCCGGCACGCGGCGCGGATGGTGTCAGCGGTGGGGACGCCGGGGGCGGATCTGCTCGGTGGAGCAGGCCTCGACCCACGCGAGCATCCCGGTCAGTTTTGCGGGGGCCACGCAGAGTTCACCTTCGACCGGACGGGCGCGGCGGTCGTGTCCGGAGAACGGAACGATCACCTCGCCCTCCTCTGCCACGTCGAGCTCCGGACCGGTGGGCTGTCGACGCGCGCCGAGCACCAGGGTGCGCCGGTCCAGCCGGACGTCGGCGCCGAACTTCAGACTCACCAATCGGTAGAACGCGACCTCGGTCTCGGAGTACCGGACGGCGCCGTATCCCCACGCATTCTCCCCGGCCCTGCGAACGAGGACCGACGTGGAATTACGACGCACGACGACCAGTCGATACACGACGGCCGCGACCACCGGGACGAGCACGAGCAGGATGACGACACCGAGAATGATCTCGATGGGAGCCGTCACTCTGCTCATCCCCTTCCGGCGGTCGCGGCCGTGTGTGACGGGCGGACCGTGCGTACTAGGCGCCGGCCTTCTCGATGGCGAGGAGTCGGCCCCGGGCGGTGGCCGCGGCGGAGGCGTCATCGCCGGCCTCGGACAGCTGCCGCTCCGCGGCGGCGCGATCGATCGCGTCCGACCACTCTGCGGCCTCGCCGAGAATGCTCACCTTGTTGGCGGTCACCGACAGGAAGCCGCCCTGGACGGCAGCGACCTTGCGCCCCTCGTCCGTGTACACCGTGACGGTACCGGCGGCATCCAGCTCACCGAGCAGAGGCTCGTGACCGGCCTGGATACCGATCTCACCCTCGCTGGTCTTGGCGACCACCATGGATGCGGTCCCGGACCAGAACCTGCGCTCGACGGTGACGAACTCGACTTCGATCTCAGCCATGGACGACCGTCACTTCCCGGAGAGCTTCTTGGCGTTGGCCTCGACATCGTCGAGACCGCCGATGCCGTTGAACGCCTGCTCCGGAAGGTGGTCCAGCTCGCCCTTGCAGAGCTTGTCGAACGCCTCGATGGTGTCCGACAGCGGGACGACCGAACCGACCTGACCGGTGAACTTCTCGGCGACCAGGAAGTTCTGGCCGAGGAAGCGCTCGAGGCGACGGGCACGCTGAACCGTGACCTTGTCCTCCTCGGACAGCTCGTCCATACCGAGGATGGCGATGATGTCCTGGAGTTCCTTGTACTTCTGGAGGATCTGGATGACCTCCTGGGCGACGCGGTAGTGCTCCTCGCCCACGATGCCCGGCTCGAGGATCCGAGAGGTCGAGGTGAGCGGGTCGACGGCCGGGTAGATGCCCTTCGACGCGATGGAGCGGGAGAGCTCCGTGGTGGCGTCGAGGTGGGCGAACGTCGTGGCCGGCGCCGGGTCGGTGTAGTCGTCGGCGGGGACGTAGATCGCCTGCAGCGACGTGATCGAGCGACCACGCGTCGAGGTGATTCGCTCCTGCAGCTGACCCATCTCGTCCGCGAGGGTCGGCTGGTAACCGACGGCGGACGGCATGCGGCCGAGCAGCGTCGAGACCTCGGAACCGGCCTGCGTGAAGCGGAAGATGTTGTCGATGAACAGGAGGACGTCCTGGCCCTGCACGTCGCGGAAGTACTCGGCCATGGTGAGGGCCGAGAGGGCGACGCGCATACGCGTCCCCGGCGGCTCGTCCATCTGACCGAACACCAGGGCGGTGTCCTGGAGGACGCCCATCTCCTCCATCTCGAGGAAGAGGTCGGTGCCCTCACGGGTGCGCTCACCGACGCCGGCGAACACCGACGTACCGGAGAACTCACGCGCGATACGGGTGATCATCTCCTGGATGAGCACCGTCTTGCCGACACCGGCACCACCGAACAGACCGATCTTGCCGCCCTTGACGTACGGGGTCAGCAGGTCGATCACCTTGACGCCGGTCTCGAGGATCTCGGTCTTGCCCTCGAGCTGGTCGAAGGCCGGCGGCTCGCGGTGAATACCCCACTGCTCGCCGTCCCGGCCGGTGCCGGGCGCGTCGAGGCAGTCGCCCAGGGCGTTGAAGACGTGGCCCTTGACGACGTCGCCGACCGGAACCGAGATCGGCTGACCGGAGTCGACCACCTCGGCACCGCGGACGAGTCCGTCGGTGGACTGCATCGAGATGCAGCGCACCATGTTGTCGCCCAGGTGCTGGGCGACCTCGAACGTCACGGTCTTGGCGACCGCCGCGAGGGTGATCTCGGCGGTGAGGGCGTTGAAGAGGGCCGGGAGGGCGCCGCGCGGGAACTCCACGTCGACGACCGCACCCAGGACGCGGGCGACCCGACCGGTGAGACCGGCCGTGCCCGTCGTGCTCTGATCGGTAACAGCTGTGGTCATTGCTTAGTCACTTCCTGCGCTAGCGGCGAGCGCACCAGCGCCACCGACAATCTCGCTGATTTCCTGGGTGATCTGTGCCTGGCGTGCCTGGTTCGCCTCGCGGCTCAGGCCCTCCACCAGCTCGGTGGCGTTGTCGGTCGCCGACTTCATGGCGGTCCGTCGTGCCGCCGACTCCGACGCCGCCGCCTCGAGGAGCGAGGCGAAGGCACGGGTCGACATGTACCTCGGGAGGATGTTGTCCAGGAGGGTGTCCGCATCCGGCTCGAAGGAGACCTCCGGCTTGAATTCGGACTCCGACCTGGGGCTGTCGTCCATCATGCCGTCGCCCAGGTCCAGCTCCTCGATCTCGACCTCGGTCTCGATCGGGGCCAGTCGACGCGCCCGCGGGGTCTGCGTGAGCATCGACTTGAACTGGGTGTAGACGATGTGGACCTCGTCGACGCCCTTGCGGGTGGTGTCCGTGCCGTCCCCCTCGAGGAACTCGGAGGCGTCGAACGTCGACTCGCCGCCGGCCTTGAAAGCCGCCGACAGGAGCTGGAACGCCGGACGCGCTTCCTGGTAGTCCGGCTTCTGCGAATGCCCGTGCCAGGCACCGGCGAGCTCGACCTCGCGGAACGTGTAGTACACGATCCCCTTGTTGCCCATCACGTAGATGTCGACCTCACGCCCCTCGCTCTCGAGGTAGGCGATGAGCTCGGCGGCCTCCTTGAGCACGTTGTGGTTGTAACCACCACACATGCCCCGGTCGGAGGTCACCACCAGCACGGCCGACCGCTTCGGGTTCTCCGGCTCGTTGAGCATCGGGTGCTTGAGCGACGAGGCACTCGCGAGATCGGTGAGGATCGCGGTGATCTGGTCCGCGAAGGGCTTGGCCTCCGCGACCCGGGCCTGGGCCTTGGAGATCTGCGAGGTCGCGATCAGCTCCTGGGCCTTGGTGATCTTCTTGGTCGAGTTGACCGACTTGATCCGGTCGCGTAGTTCACGCATGTTGGCCATGGGCGTGGATCACTCTCCTCTCGACCTTGAATCGGATGGCTGTCATCGCAGGCCTCAGGCCTTCTTCTTCTTGGTGACCGTGAGCTTCTCACGATCGATCTCGTCCTCGGACAGCGCCTCGGCCTCGGGCTCGTTGACCACACGGGAACCGTCGGTGGCGACGAAGCCCTCCTTGAACTCGTTGGTCTTGGCCTCGAGGGTCGACTTGGACTCGTCGGAGAGCGCGGCTCCCCCCTCGATCTGGCTGTAGACGTCGGAGGCGGAGTGCCGCAGGGTCTCGAGCAGCTCGCCCTCGAAGCGACGGACGTCCTCGACCGGGACGGAGTCGTAGAAACCCTCACCGGCGAGGTAGATCGAGACGATCTGGTCCTCCACGGCGACCGGCGAGTTCTGGTCCTGCTTGAGGATCTCGACCAGACGCTGGCCACGCTCGAGCTGCGCCTTCGAGGCGGCGTCGAGGTCGGACGCGAACGTCGCGAACGACTCGAGGTCGCGGTACGCGGCCAGATCCAGACGCAGCGAGCCCGAGACCTTCTTCATGCCCTTGGTCTGCGCGGCACCGCCGACTCGGGAGACGGAGATACCGACGTTGACAGCCGGACGCACACCGCGGTTGAACAGGTCGGACTCGAGGAAGACCTGACCGTCGGTGATCGAGATGACGTTGGTCGGGATGAACGCCGAGACGTCATTGGCCTTGGTCTCGATGATCGGGAGACCCGTCAGCGACCCACCGCCCATCTCGTCCGAGAGCTTGGCGCACCGCTCGAGCAGGCGGGAGTGCAGGTAGAAGACGTCGCCGGGGTACGCCTCGCGACCCGGGGGGCGACGGAGCAGCAGCGAGATCGCGCGGTAGGCGTCGGCCTGCTTGGACAGGTCGTCGAACACGACCAGGACGTGCGCACCGTCGTACATCCAGTGCTGCCCGATGGCCGAACCGGTGAACGGCGCGAGCCACTTGAAGCCGGCCGAGTCAGAGGCGGGGGCGGCGACGATGGTGGTGTACTCCATCGCGCCGTTCTCCTCGAGCGTCGCCTTGACACCCGCGATGGTGGAGCCCTTCTGGCCGATCGCGACGTAGATGCACCGGAGCTGCTTGGTCTTGTCGCCCGACTCCCAGTTGGCCTTCTGGTTGAGGATCGCGTCGATGCAGACCGCGGTCTTGCCCGTCTTGCGGTCACCGATGATGAGCTGACGCTGGCCGCGACCGATCGGCGTCATGGCGTCGATGGCCTTGATGCCGGTCTGCATGGGCTCCTCGACCGGCTGGCGCTCCAGAACGGACGGCGCCTGCAGCTCGAGGGCGCGGGTGCCTTCCGACTCGATGTCGCCGAGGCCGTCGATGGGCTGCCCGAGCGGGTTGACGACGCGACCGAGGAAGCCGTCGCCGACCGGAACGGAGAGGACCTCCCCGGTGCGACGCACCTCCTGGCCCTGGGCGATCTCGTCGAAGTTGCCGAGCACGACCGCACCGATCTCGCGGTCCTCGAGGTTCAGTGCGACGCCGAGGATGCCGCCCGGGAACTCCAGCAGCTCGTTGGCCATCGCGGACGGGAGTCCGCTGATGTGGGCGATACCGTCGCCCGTGTCGGTGACGATTCCGACCTCCTCGCGCGACGCCTCGTTGGAGACCGTCGAGGTGTAATTCGCAATCGCACTGCGGATCTCGTCGGAGGAGATAGTCAGCTCCGCCATGTCATTCCTGCTCTCACTAAGTGTGGTCTGGATGTGTCTTGTCAGGTGAGCATCGACCGAGTGCGACCGTTGCTCGTCGGGTGTCGAGGCCTAGGGAAGCGCCCGTCGTACGGCCGAGAGCCGCCCGGCGACGGAACCGTCGATGATCTCGTCACCGACGCGGATCACCATGCCGCCGAGGACCGCCTGGTCGACCTGGACGTGGACCGCCATCTCCCGTCCGTAGATCTCGGCGAGCTTGCCCTCGAGCGCGGCCCGCTGCTCGGTGGTGAGTTCCGTGGCACTGGTGACCACGGCCACCGACTGTCCCTGGAGTTCGGCCGCCTGCCTGGACAGCGCGTCCAGATCGTCGGCGGGCATGGCGTCCGGCCGGGCGATCGCCTGCCCGGCGAGCGCCTCGGTGACCGCGGTCACCTTGCCGTAGAGGACCTGACCGAGGAGTGCGCGCTTGGACTCCGTGGTGGTCGTGCGGTCGGACAGAGCCTGCTCGAACTCCGCGTCGCCCGCGACGATGCGGCCCAATCTGAACAGTTCGTCCTCGACCGTCCCGAGCTGACCCTGCTCCCGGGCCGAGAGCAGGAGCGCTTCCCGGCCGAGGGTGACGAGGCCCTCACGGAGATCCCGCGGGGTGGACCAGGACAGTGCGACCGCAGCAAGCACGACCGCGAGGGTCGACTCGTCGATCTTCCAGCCGAACACCGAACGGGCGAGGTCCTCGCGGGCCTCGACCGGCGCGGACGAGTCCGCGACGGCGACCCGCAGGGAGCGGTCACCCTCCAGGACGTCGACGACCCGGAAGAGCTCGGCACCGACCTTGGCGCCCGTGGCGCCCCCGGCCGGGTTCGCGGAGAGCGTGGACTGCAGGACCGACCGGGACTGCTCGAGGGCGTCGCGGCTTGCTGCGTGCATAGTCTGCTTCTTCCTTACTTCTGGCCCGCCCCGGCGACCTTGTCCAGGTCGGCGAGGAAACGGTCGATGGTGCCCGAACGGCGGACCGGATCGGACAGCTGCTCACCCATGAGCCGCTCGGCGAGCTCGACCGACTGGCGTCCGAGGTCACCACGGAGCTCCGTGACGATCTGCTGACGCTGCGCGGCGAGCTGCTGCTGCCCGGCGGCGACGATGCGGTCGCTCTCGGCCTGGGCCTCCGCCTTCATGTCGGCGAGGATCTGCTGCCCCTGCGCACGCGCGTCGTCGCGGATCTTCGCGGCTTCGCCACGCGCCTCGGCGAGCTGGGCGTTGTACTTGTTCAGGGCCGCCTTCGCCTCGGCCTGTGCGGCCTCCGCCTTCTCGATGCCGCCCTCGATGCGCTGGGTGCGCTCGTCCAGGACCCGCTTGAACATCGGGAGGACGAACTTCCAGAACACGAACAGGACGACAGCGAACGGGATCAGCGACCAGACGATGTCGTACAGCGCCGGCGAGAGGACGTTGGGCGTCTCCTCCAGCGGGAGCCCCTCGGTCTCGCTCGCGGCGAGAATGTGGATCGGATTCATGTCGTTGACCTTCGCCAGCCGGCGATCAGAAAATGAAGCCGGTGACGATACCGATGAGCGCCAGGGCCTCGGTGAAGGCGATGCCCAGGAACATCGTGGTGCGCAGCTGGCCGGCCATCTCGGGCTGGCGGGCCATGCCCTCGATCGCCTTGCCGACGACGATGCCGATGCCGATGCCGGGGCCGATCGCGGCGAGGCCGTAGCCGATGGCGCCGTAACCGCGGGCGGTCGTCTCGGTTGCCTGGGCGAGAGTGACGATATCCATGTGGGTTTCCGTTCCCTTTCAGATGGCCGGTGCGGGATGTCCGCACTCGGTCGTCGGTGTGGTCTGGGTGTCCCGGCGCTCGCGGCGCCGGAAGTCTTTTAGTGACTGTCGGCGTGCAACGACAGGTCGATGTACACCGCGGTGAGCAGCGCGAAGATGTACGCCTGCAGGAAGATCACCAGCAGCTCGAAGAACGTGAACGCCACCGACACGATGATGGTCACGAGGCTGACCGCGGTCCACCCGTTGAACTGCCAGAAGAAGAAGTTCGTGGCGGAGAACAGCAGCACGATCATGATGTGCCCGGCCAGCATGTTGGCCATCAGACGGATGGTCAGCGTGGCCGGCCGCAGGATGAAGGTCGACACGAACTCGATCGGCACGACCAGCAGGTGCAGCGCCGGGGGAAGGTTCGGCACGACGACCGACTTGCCCACGAAGGAGAAGAAGCCGTACTTCTTGGCTCCCGCATAGATGAAGACCACATACGCGACCGCGGCCATGACCAGCGGCATGCCGATCCGCGCGTTGGGCGAGATGTTGAAGCCCGGGATCACGGCGGGCAGGTTCATGAACAGCGTGAGGAAGAAGATCGTCGCGATGACCGGGAGGAACCGGTCACCGTCCTTCTTCCCGATGATCTCGTCCGAGATGTTGTTCTTGACGAAGTCCAGCGCGATCTCGCCGACGTTCTGCAGTCCGCGCGGCACGACGGCCGACCGGCGCATCGCCAGGTAGAACAGCACCGCGACGACGGCCGCCGCGATCAGCCGGATGATCATCAGCCGGTCCAGAGCGAACGGAGTCCCCTCGAAGAGCACGGCCGGCGGGAAGAAGTCATTTAGTGACGGCGGATGGAACTCGCCCTTGAATGCCAGCAGTGACGTGCTCAGCGCTCTCTCCCCTGTTCGGGCCGCCTGCAGAGACGGTGGTCATGTCCAGTGTTTCGTTCCGACCTGCGGAACCCGGGAGGGCCCGGGGATTCTCGCGGCGTGTACCGCCGCACCCTTTTCCGGTTTCCCTCCGCAGAGCATCGTAGCAAAGGCCATCCCCTGCGGACCCCTGGGGGCACCTCACGCCGTTATCAGCTCCACATCTCCCCGAAACCAGTCCGTGACCAATCGGGAGTGTCGGAAAATCCCAGCTCAGGGCTCCACGTACGGGGCGCGCGTGCGCAGAATGGCCACCGTCTCCGACGCGAGGACCACGACCATGGCCACGACGATGGTCGTGGCGAACGCGGGCTTGGAGTAGAAGTCGAGCGGCTTGAGAGCCGCGACGACCCCGATCGCCACGATGAGCTTGAGGAGCCACGTTCCCAACAGGACGGCTCCGGTCACCTGGGGTGAGGTTCGGGCCGTGGCGATCACCACCACCGCGGTGAGGAGGACGAACACGCCACCGATCGCGGCCCCGAGCAGGGCGCCCCACAGGCCGGAGCGACCATCCACCGCCCACCACAGCCCTGCGCTGATCACCATGAGCACGGCGAGCGCGGCGGCGCCGAGGGTCACCGCCCTGCGTAGTCCGATGGTGTGGGCGCTCTCGACCTGGTGTCCGGGGGCGTCGTGTCCGGGGGTGTCGTCCATACCCCGCAGCCTAGTCGCCCGGGGATCGGGACCCGTCGGCCGTCCGGTGCTTCCCGCGCGAACTGCGGAGGCGAGGGACGAGGGTGGCCGCCAGGACGGAGAGGAGACCGGCCGCGATCGCGGGGACGATCACCTCGGTGGGCAGCATCGTCGCCCCGACGGCCCCGAACGCGATGAGGGAGACCCACGCGTAGATGACCAGCGCGACCCTCCGGTGGGAGTGCCCCAGCGCGAGCAGCCGGTGGTGCAGGTGCATCTTGTCGGGTGCGAAGGGGCTACGGCCGGCCCCGACCCGCCGCACCACCGCCATGACCAGGTCGAGCATCGGCACGAACATCGCGGCCGCGACCACGATCACCGGCGAGAGCAGGACGATCATGTCCTGGGGCCCGTACAGGCTCTGCGAGATCTTCCCGGAGGCGCTCGTCGAGGCCGCGGCGAGGACCAGTCCGATCAGCATGGACCCGGAGTCGCCCATGAAGATCCGGGCGGGTTGGAAATTGTGGGGCAGGAACCCGATGAGCGCCCCGGCCAGGACCGCGGTGACCAGTGCCGGCGGGTAGGCCCCGACGGTCCCGCCCTGGTCCAGCATGATGCCCACGGAGAACACGCAGATCGCCGTGGCCGCGATGGCCCCGAGTCCGGCGGCGAGCCCGTCGAGTCCGTCCACGAAGTTCATCGCGTTGACGATCGTCAGTGTGAACACGACCGTGAGCAGTCCGGCCTGGAGCTGGTCGAGGACGAGGATGTTGCCGTCCCCGAAGGGGATGTACAGCAGCGTCCACGACACGCCCATCGCGACCAGGACCCCGGCCGCGGCGGCCTGGCCCGCGAGTTTGGTGACGGCCCCGAGCCCGAGGATGTCGTCCACGATCCCCACCAGCACGATCACCCCGCCGGCGACGATGGTGGCCTCCACGTCGGGGGCGAAGGGCGGGAAGGCCCGGTTCAGGGCCGGCAGCTGCGCGGCGAGGTAGACGGCGATGAGCATCCCGGTGAAGATGCCCACCCCGCCGAGCCGGGGGGTGGGGACCTGGTGCACGTCCCGCTCCCGCGGGTAGGCGAGCCCGCCGATCGCGGGTGCCACTCCCCTGACCAGACCGGTGACGACGAAGGTGACCAGTCCGGCGGTGACCGCGATGAGCAGCAGCTCCCGGAACGGGACCCCGGCACCCATGGTTCAGCCGCGCAGGACCGCGGGGTCGACGCCGAGGACCTCTCCCACGCGCTCGGCGGTCACCGCGCCCTCGCGGACGATGCGCGGACCGGGCCCGGTGAGGTCGACGATCGTCGAGGGCTGGCCGATCGCACACGGGCCGCCGTCGAGGTACACGGCCACCGAGTCGCCGAGCTGCTCCCGGGCCTGGGCCACGGTGGTGGCCGGCGGTTGACCGGAGACGTTGGCACTGGACACCGCGAGCGGGCCGACCTCGCGCAGGAGTTCGATGGCGACGGGGTGCAGCGGCATCCGGAGCATGACCGTGCCGCGGGTCTGGCCGAGGTCCCAGCCCAGGGACGGTGCCTGGTGCACGATGAGACTCAAGCCCCCCGGCCAGAAGGCGCGGATGAGGTCGCGGGCGGCGGCCGGGGTGCTCACGACGAGGCCGTCGATGGTCTCCCACGAGCCGACCAGGACCGGCACCGGCATGTCCGGGCCACGGCGCTTGGCGGACAGCAGCGAGACCACCGCGTCCGGGTCGAAGGCATCGGCGGCGATGCCGTAGAGCGTGTCGGTGGGGGTCACGACCAGCCGGCCCGAGCGCAGGGCGCCGGCAGCGGAACTGAGACCGACCTCGCGGCCGGTGTCCTCGGTGCAGTCGTAGGTGATGGTCACCGGGTGGTCCCCTTCCGGACTGTCGTGTCGACCTTGTCGTCGTCGTCGTTGTCGTCGTCGTCGTCGTGGTCGTCGTCGTGTGTGTCGTCGTGGCCCGCGTCGAGTCGCGTCGCGGTGACGAATCGCGGTCGGCCGGCGAGGTCGGTGTGCTGCTCCACGGTACCGAAGCCCCCCTGCGCGGCCACGACCGCGGCGACCGCGGCGCCGGTGGTGTCGTCGTGCTCGACGGCGAGGTGCCCTCCCGGGACGAGGAGGGCGGCGGCCACGCCGACGAGGGGGGTGACGACGACGAGGCCGTCCCGTCCCCCGAACAGCGCCGTCGCCGGCTCGTGCGCGAGGACGTCGGCGGGGAGATCATCGGTGACCGGGACGTACGGGGGGTTGGACACCACGGCGGCGGCGCTGCCCCGCAGGTGCGAGAGGACGTCCGCGTCGGTGGCGTCGGCGTGGTGGACCTCGATCGGGGTGTCCCCGGCGGCGGCGCGCTCGGCGGCGTTGCGGCGCAGCCACTCCAGCGCGGCCTCGTACAGTTCGACGGCGTGGACGCGGGCGTCGGGCCGGGCGTGGGCGATCTCCAACGCGAGGGTGCCGCTGCCGGCGCAGAGGTCCACCACGACCGGGCCGGGGCCGGGGCCCGGTGCGGGCAGGGCCGCGAGCGTCGACTCGACCAGCAACTCGGTCTCCGGTCGCGGGATGAACACCCCCGGCCCGACGGCCAACTCGAGCCGTCCGGAGACCGCGCGGCCGAGCAGGTACTGCAGGGGGGTCCGGTCGCGGGCGCGGGCGGCGACGATACGCTCGACCTCGCTCACCGCGGCGGCGTCGAGGTCGTCGGCGAGCATGAGCCGGGTGCGGTCGATGCCGAGCACGTGCGCACAGATGAGCTGGGCCTCGACGTGCGCGGAGTCGACGCCCGCCGCACCGAGCGCCTGCGCGGCCGAGCGCACGACCCCGGTCACCCCGGCCGGGCGCGGGTTCACGGACTAGGCCTCTTCCATTCGTCGCCGCCGCTCCTCGGTGGCGAGGGCGTCGAGCACCGCGTCGAGGTCCCCGTCGAGCACCGCGTCGAGGTTGTGCGCCTTGAAACCCACCCGGTGGTCGGCGATGCGGTTCTCCGGGAAGTTGTAGGTGCGGATGCGCTCCGACCGGTCGACGGTGCGGACCTGGGTGGCCCGGCCCTCAGACGCCTCGGCGTTGGCGGCCTCCTCGGCGGCGGCCTGGAGTCGCGCCGCGAGCACCTGTAGCGCGCGTTGCTTGTTCTGCAGTTGACTGCGTTCGTTCTGACACGTGACGACCGTGCCGGTGGGCAGGTGGGTGATCCGCACCGCGGAGTCGGTGGTGTTGACGCCCTGCCCGCCCTTGCCGGATGAGCGGTAGACGTCGATGCGCAGGTCGGACTCGTCGATCTCGACCGGACCCACGTCCTCGGGCTCCGGGTAGACGAACACGCCCGCGGCCGAGGTGTGGACCCGGCCCTGGGACTCGGTGACCGGCACCCGCTGGACCCGGTGCACCCCGCCCTCGAACTTGAGGCGGGACCACACCCCGTCGCGAGACGGTTGGCGAGCCCGGATGGAGAAGGTCGCGTCCTTGTACCCGCCGAGGTCGGACTCCGTGAGGCCGAGGACCTCGATCACCCATCCGTGTTTCTCGGCGTACCGCGTGTACATGCGGGCGAGGTCGGCGGCGAACAGTGCGGACTCCTCGCCGCCCTCCCCCGACTTGATCTCCATGACCACGTCGTCCGCATCGTGTGGGTCGCGGGGCGCCAGCAGGTCGGCCAAGCGGGTCTCGAGCTCGGCCGCCTCAGCCTCCAGCTCCTCGGCCTCCCCGGCGAACGAGGAGTCGTCGTCGGCCAGCTCCCGCGCCGCCGCGGCGTCCTCGCGCGTGGACACCAACGCCCGGTGACACTGCACGATCGGGGTGAGCTCGGCGAAGCGTTTGCCCACCCGGCGGGCGGCGGTGGCGTCCTCGTGCAGAGCGGGGTCGGACAACTGCGTCTCGAGGCCCCCGTACTCGGCCAGGACGTCGTCGATCGAGGACGGCGACCGTCCCTCGTTCCCGCTCACTCCTCGTCCTGCGGCAGGGTGGGCGTCGTCTTGGCCACCTGCAGCAGGAATTCGTAGTTGTTGTTGGTCTTGCGCAACTGCGACATGAGCAGGTCGATGGCCTGGTGGGAGTCCAGCCCCGAGAGCACGCGGCGCAACTTGTGCATGATCCCGGCTTCCTCGGGGGTCATGAGCAGCTCTTCCTTGCGCGTCCCCGAGGGTCCCACGTCGACCGCGGGGAACACCCGCCGCTCGGCGATGCGACGGTCCAGTTTGAGCTCGGCGTTGCCGGTGCCCTTGAACTCCTCGAAGATCACCGTGTCGCCGGCCGAGCCGGTCTCCACCATCGCGGTGGAGATGATCGTCAACGATCCACCGTTCTCGATGTTGCGCGCCGCGCCGAGGAACCGCTTGGGCGGGTACAGGGCCGTGGAGTCGACGCCGCCGGACAGGATGCGACCCGAGGCGGGCGAGGAGTTGTTGTAGGCGCGGCCGAGTCGCGTGATGGAGTCGAGGAGGACGACGACGTCCTGCCCCATCTCCACCAGACGCTTGGCCCGCTCGATCGCGAGCTCCGCGACCTGCGTGTGGTCCGACGGCGGACGGTCGAAAGTCGAGGCGATGACCTCGCCCTTCACCGAACGCTGCATGTCGGTGACCTCCTCCGGCCGCTCGTCGACGAGGACGACCATGAGGTGGCACTCCGGGTTGTTGACCGCGATCGAGTTGGCGATGTTCTGCAGGATCGTGGTCTTACCGGCCTTGGGCGGGGAGACGATCAGCGCGCGCTGCCCCTTGCCGATCGGCATGATCAGGTCGATCACGCGGGTCGAGATGATGTTCTTCTCGGTCTCGAGGCGCAGTCGCTGGTTGGGGTACAGCGGGGTGAGCTTCGCGAAGTCCGGGCGGTTGCGAACCTGGTCCACCGGGCCACCGTTGACGGTGTCGATGCGAACCAGCGGGTTGAACTTCTGACGGTTCTTGCCGCCACCCTGGCCCCCGCCGCCGCCCTGGCCGCCGCCCTGGCCGTCGTTCTGGCCGTCGCGGGGCATCTTCACCGCGCCGGTGATCGCGTCACCGCGACGCAGTCCGTGACGACGGATCATGTTCATGGAGACGTACACGTCGTTGGGTCCCGCGAGGTAGCCGGACGTGCGGACGAACGCGTAGTTGTCCAGCACGTCGAGGATGCCCGCGACCGGCTGGAGGACGTCGTCCTCCCGCACCTCGGTCTCACCCTCGACCGGGCGGCCGCCACCGCGATTGCGCTCGCGACGGCGGCGGCTGCGACGGCCGCGGCCCCCTCCGTCGTCATCACGGTTCTGCCCGTCACCGCGGGGGCCGTTGTCGCCGCCCTGGTCGGACTGGTCGTTGCGGCCGCCCTGCTGATCGCGATTGCCGCCCTGGTTGCCCTGGTCGCTGCGGCCGCCCTGCTGGCCCCGGTTGCCGCCCTGCTGGCCCCGGTTGCCGCCCTGGTCGTTACCGCCGCCCTGCTGGCCCCGGTTGCCGCCCTGGTTGCCCTGGTCGTTACCGCCGCCCTGCTGGTCACGACCGCGTCCGCCCTGCTGGTCCCGGTTCTGCTGGTTACGCCCCTGGCGCTGCCCGCCACCGCGGTTGCCGTCCTCGCGGCGGGGCCGGTCGCCCTGGCCACCGGAGTCGGATTCGTCCGACCCGCCCCGGGGGTTCTCCGCACCGCCCCCGGCCCTGTCGCCACGATCCCGTCGGCCGGACTCGGTCTGCGGGGCGGGCGCCCCGCTCCGTGCAGACGCCTCGTCTCGTGCAGACGCCTCATCGCGGTCCGGCGTCTTCTCCGGAGCCGACTCGGCCTTCGCCGCGGGCTCGTCGGCCACCGCGGGTTCGGTTTTCGGGGCGGGCGCGGCCTTCGGGGCGGGCCTGCCACCCCGGGCGCCCTCGATCATCGCGACGAGGTCGCCCTTGCGCTTACCCGACAGGCCTTTGAGGCCCATCTGCTGGGCCAGCGACTTGAGGTCGTTCAGGCGCATCGCCGACAGCGAGGCACCCTGTGCTGGCGTGGAAGTGGTGTCCGTCGAGGTCACGGGGATCCTTTCTGGGCCCGGGGCCGGGGCGGTGTACGCCGCCTCGCATCGAGCAGGTGTCCGGGAAGCGGACTCGGCGTCCCGGGGTGGCCGCTGGGGCCTTCCGTGGCGGCAACGTGGCCGGACACGGATCTTTCGTCTGAGGGGGATCCTCGTGAGGGGAGAACCGCTCGATAGTGGGGATCCCTGTACGCCACTCGCCGATCGGCCTGTCCCACCGGGTCCGATCCACACCACACCGACCTAGTGCGGAGGGTGCTGCGAGGATTGACTCGGAATGCTGGGACGACCGGGCGCCCGTGGCTGGGTGCAAGCATACTACTCTGTGGCCGATCGCGCGCAGGTCCCCCTTCCGCGAGTCGCGACTGGCGCTCACCGCGTCGGCTGCGGGCGGTAACGTACAGCACACGACAAGGGCCACACGACCCCGGAGGTGACCGTGCTCGGAACGATGCTGGACACGCCACTGCTCGTGTCCCGGATCCTCGAGCACGCGGCGGAACGACACGGTGGGTCCACTGTCACCGGATTCGTCGGCGACCTGGAACCCCGTCCGGTGCGATACGACGTGCTGGCCTCCCGCGCGGCCGCCACCGCGCACGCCCTCGCCGGGCTCGGGGTACGACCCGGCGATGTGGTGGGCATCCTGTCCGGCAGCCGCACCGAGGTCGTCGAGGCGATGTTCGCCCTCCCCGCGATGGGCGCGGTCGCCCTCCCGGTGAACGTCCTCCGCTCGCGGGAGTTCATGCTCTCCGTCCTGAGCGACAACCGGGTGTCGGTCGTACTCGTCGACCCGGAGCTGCTCTCCTCGGCACTCCCGGTGGCCGCGCAGCTCGATTCGCTGCGCCACCTCGTCGTCGTCGACGGTCAGGTACCCCCAGACCTCGGCGAGCTCGATGCCGACGTCCACGCCCTCGAGACCCTCCTCGACGGCCAACCCACCGCCTACCCGTGGCCCGACCTCGATGAACGCTCCGCCGCGGCGATCGCCTACACCTCCGGCACCACCGGCGCGTCCAAGGGCGTCGCCTACACCCACCGGTCCATCTGGCTGCACTCCATGCAGATGTCCATGGCCGAGAGCGCGGCCCTGCGCAGCGGCGACACCGTCCTGACCACCGTGCCGATGTACCACGTCATGTCCTGGGGGCTGCCGTACGCCGCCTTCATGACCGGCGCCGGCCTCGTCACCGCGCGACCACGGCCCGGCCGGGTGCTCACCACCGGCCACGACATGGCCGACCTGCTGCGCACATACAGGCCGAACAAGATGGCCACCACACCGGCCACCCTCCAACGGCTACTCCGGCGGCTGGAGAACCATCCGCAATCGATCGCGCATCTCAGCGAGGTCCTCGTCGGCGGATCACCCGTCCCCGAGGCCCTGTTCGACGCGTTCGTCGAGCGTCACGGGGTCACGATCATGCAGGCCTACGGACTCACCGAGTCCAGCCCCATCGCGACGTTCGCGCGACCCGACCCCCACTCCTCCGCGACCCGGCGACGCGCACAGATGCTCGGTCAGGGACGGTTCCCCGCCGGAGTGAAGGCACGCATCGTGGACGGCGGCCGGGTCCAGCACAACGACGGGTGGTCCGTCGGCGAACTCCAGATCCGCGGCCCGTGGGTGACGGCCCGCTACCTCGGCGACGAGGCCTCCGATCGCTTCGTCGACGGATGGCTACGCACCGGGGACGTGGCCAGCATCTCCCCCAAGGGCTACCTCGACGTGGTGGACCGGGTCGACGACATCATCGCCTCCGGCGGTGAACTGATCTCGACGGTCGAACTCGAACACGCGGTCCTGCTCGACGACCGGGTCGCAGAGGTGGCCGTGGTCGGTGTCCCGGACGAACGCTGGGGCAACCGGCCGCTCGTCCTGGTCCAGCTCAAGACCGGGGCGACCGCGTCCGCCCGCGCCCTCTGGGAGGGTCTCGAGGGCGTCGTGGAGAACTGGAAGCGCCCGGATCACTGGGCTTTCGTCGACCACATCCCGCAGACCACGGTCGGAAAGTTCGACAAGATCAGGATCCGGGCGCGCCACGCCGCGGGCGACTACGAGATCACGACGATCGCCCCGGAGGCGTCCGACTGAATCCCTCCGACGGGGTCTCGAAGGGACGCTCTACCGATCGGACGGGGCGTCGCCCGACCGGGTGTCAGTCTCCGGCCACGACCCGGGCACCGTCCGCGATCTGCAGGTCCAGCACCGTCCATCCCTGCGCCTCGGCATCGGCGCGCAGGTCGGTCGGCAACCCGTCGGTGCCCAACACCAGCACGGTCGGGCCGGCGCCGGAGACCGTCGCCGCGAGACCCCGCTCACGCAGTCTGGTGACCCACTCGGTGGTGCCGACCAGGGCCGGGGCCCGGTAGGACTGGTGGAGCCGATCCTCGGTCGCGGCCAGCAGGAACTCCGGATGGGCCGCGAGCGCGACCGACATCAGCGCGGCGCGGCTCGCGTTGAAGGCCGCGTCCTCGTGCGGGACGGTGGCCGGGAGCAGGCCGCGGGTCTGCGCGGTCGACGACGTCTCGGACGGCACCAGCACGGTGGCGACGATCGAGGGATCGACCTCCATGCGGACCGCGCGGTAGTGCACGCCGGTCGCCGAGCGCTCCGTCCACGACACCACGACCCCGCCGAGGACACTGGCCGCCGCGTTGTCCGGGTGGCCCTCGAACTCGCTCGAGAGCTGGACCAGGTGGTCGTTCGTCAGCACCCCGCCCATCAGACCGTTCGCCGCGACCAGTCCGCCGACCGCGGCGGACGCCGACGACCCGAGACCGCGGGAGTGCGGGATCGCGTTCCGGCAGGAGATCCGTACGCCCGGCACACCCACGCCACCGGCACGCAGCCCGGCCTCGACGGCCTTGGCCACCAGGTGCGAGGCGTCCTCGGGAACCTGACCGGCGCCCTCCCCCGACACCTCCAGCTCGAGGCCGGAGTCGATCGTGGTCACCGTGATCGTGTCGTACAGCCCCAGGGCCACCCCGAGAGCGTCGAAACCCGGCCCGAGGTTCGCGCTGGACGCCGGTACCTCGATCGTGACCGTGCGCCCGACCGGCAGGATGTGCCCACCCGAGCTGCCGAAGACCTCCGGGCCGGGACCGCTCACCTCGCTCACTGCAGGCCGAGGGCGCCGGCGACGGCCGACGGATCCACCGGGATGGCCTCGACCTCGGGCATCCCCAGCAGAGCGGTGTCCGGGTCCTTGAGTCCGTTGCCGGTCACGGTGCACACGATGGTCTGTCCCGCCTCCAGCTCACCGCCCGCGTGCGCGTCGAGCAACCCCGCCACCGAGGCCGCGGAGGCGGGCTCGACATAGACGGCATCCTTGCCGGCGACCATGCGGTACGCCTCGAGGATCTGCTCGTCGGTGCGCTTGCGGAACGTCCCCCCGGACTCGTCGCGGGCGGTCACCGCGCCGTCCCACGACGCCGGGGAGCCGATCCGGATGGCGGTGGCGATGGTCTCGGGGTTCTTGACCGGGGCGCCGTCGACCAGCGGTGCGGCGCCGGCGGCCTGCACACCCATCATCCGCGGACGGGACGAGATGATCCCGTCGGCGTGGTACTCGGTGTAACCCTTCCAGTACGCGGTGATGTTGCCCGCGTTGCCGACGGGCAGGAAGTGCAGGTCGGGGGCGCGCCCGAGAACATCGACGATCTCGAACGCCGCCGTCTTCTGTCCCTCGATCCGGACCGGGTTGACCGAGTTGACCAACCCGATCTCGGCGTAGGTGGCGGTGGTCTTGCGGGCCAACTCCAGGCAGTCGTCGAAGTTGCCGTCGACCTGGATGATGGTGGCCCCGTGCATCACGGCCTGGGCGAGCTTGCCGGCGGCGATCTTGCCCTGCGGGATGAGCACGGCGCACTCCATCCCGGCACGGGTGGCATAGGCGGCCGCCGATGCGGACGTGTTGCCAGTCGACGCGCAGAGGACGGCCTTCTGGCCGCGAGCCTTGGCATCCGTCACCGCCATCGTCATGCCCCGGTCCTTGAAGGATCCGGTCGGGTTGAGGCCCTCGACCTTGAGGTACACCTCGCAACCCGTCACGGCGGACAGGTGGGTCGCGCGAATGAGCGGGGTCCCGCCCTCGTAGAGCGTCACCGGCTCCCAGTCGTCCCCGATCGGGAGTCGGTCGCGGTAGGCCTCGATGAGGCCGGGCCACCGGCTGTGCACGGGCTGGTGGGTGTTGCTCATTCGGTGTCCACTCCCTCGAGACGGATGACGCTGGTGATGGCCGTGACGGCGTCCTGATCCGACAGTGCTGCCACGGTGTCGGAGAGCGCGCGCTCCGACGCCCGGTGGGTCAGGACGGTGAGCTCCGCGGAGGGCTCGACATCGTCGAGCTCGGTCTCCGGCAGTTCGACCTCGGTCTGTCGCACCTGTGCGATGGAGACGCCGTGCCGCGAGAACTCGGCGGCGACGAGGGCGAGCACGCCCGGCTTGTCGGCGACCCGCATGCGCACGTGATAGCGCGTCGAGATCTCGTCCATCGAGGCGACCGGAAGAGCGGCGTACGTCGACTCCCCCGGGGCGCGACCCGCACCGACCTTGTTGCGGGCGGCGGCGACCATGTCGCCCAGGACCGCGGAGGCGGTCGGGGAACCTCCCGCACCCTGACCGTAGAACATGAGTCGACCGGCGGCCTCCGCCTCGACGACGACGGCGTTGAACGCCCCGTTCACCGTGGCGAGCGGGTGGGTGTTGGGCAGCAGCGCCGGGTACACGCGCGCCGACACGGCCTCGGACCCGTCCGACTGGGTGAGCTTCTCGCAGATGGCGAGCAGCTTGATGGTGCAGTCCATGTCGCGGGCCGACTCGAAGTCGTCCGGCGAGATCCGCGAGATGCCCTCGCGGTAGACATCCCCGGCGGTGACGCGGCTGTGGAACGCGATCGACGCGAGGATGGCGGCCTTGGCGGCCGCGTCATACCCCTCGACATCGGCCGTGGGGTCGGCCTCGGCGTACCCGAGACGGGAGGCCTCCGCGAGGGTCTCCGAGTAGTCGGCCCCGGTCGAACCCATCTCCGACAGGATGTAGTTGGTGGTGCCGTTGACGATCCCCAGCACGCGCTCCACCTGGTCGCCGGCCATCGATCGGCGCAGCGGGCCGATCACCGGGATGGCACCGGCCACGGCCGCCTCGAAGTACAGATCGGTGTGCGTGGAGTCGGCCACCGCCGCCAGTTCGTCCGTGTACTCCGCGAGCAGTGCCTTGTTGGCCGTCACCACGGCCTTGCCGTGGCGCAGCGCCTCGAGGAGGAGCGGACGCGGCACGTCGATGCCGCCCATGAGCTCCACGACGACGTCGACGTCGTCGCGCGCGACCAACGACGACGGGTCCGCGGTGAGCAGGTCCGGATCGAGCCCGCGATCCTTGGTTAGATCGCGCACCGCCACGCCGCGGAGGGCCAGGGGCGCGCCGATGCGGGCCGCCAGTGCGTCGGCGTTCTCGGTCATGTAGCGGATGACTTCGGATCCGACGGTGCCCATCCCGAGCACCGCCACCCCCACGGGTCGCACGCCTGACGCGCTTGCGTCGCTCACTGTCCCACCTCCAGGCTCGTCAGATCGTCCAGGGTCTCACGGCGCAGCACCAATCGTGCCCGCCCGTCGCGCACCGCCACCACGGCGGGTCGCCCGATCATGTTGTATCGGCTCGACATGGAGTAGCAGTATGCGCCCGTGGCCGCGACGGCCACCAGGTCACCGCCACCCACGTCCTCCGGCATCCACAGGTCGCGCACCACCACGTCGCCGCTCTCGCAGTGTTTGCCGACCAGCCTGGACACCACTGGCTCGGCGTCTGACGAGCGTCCCACCAGCCGGGCGTCGTAGACGGCGTCGTACAGGGCCGTGCGGATGTTGTCACTCATCCCGCCGTCGACACTGATGTAGCGCCGGTTCTCCCCGCCCGCGAGCTCGACGTCCTTGACCACGCCCACCTCGTACAGCGTGACCGTGCCCGGGCCGGCGATGGCACGACCGGGCTCGACGACCAGCGTCGGCGGGACGAGCCCGGCATCCCGGGCGAAACCCTCGACGATCTCCCGCAGGGACGCCGCCAACTGGGCCACCGGCGGCGGATCATCCGACGAGACGTAGCTGATGCCGAGACCGCCGCCGAGATCGAGGTGGTCGAGCTGAGCTGTCCGCTCGGCGCCGAACTCGTCGACGATCTCGCGCAGCAGTCCGATCACCCGTCGCGCCGCGAGTTCGAACCCGTCGATGTCGAAGATCTGGGACCCGATGTGACTGTGCAGCCCGGTCAGCCGGATGTTCGGCGCGTCGAACACCGCGCGGACGGCCTGCATCGCCGCACCGCCCGCGAGCGAGAAGCCGAACTTCTGGTCCTCGTGGGCGGTCGCGATGAACTCGTGGGTGTGGGCCTCGACGCCGACCGTGACCCGGATGAACACGTCCTGGACGACGCCCTCCTCGCCGGCGATCCGGTCGAGCATCTCGATCTCCGACATCGCGTCGATCACGACGTGGGCGACGCCACTGCGGACGGCCAGGCGCAGCTCGTCCGCTGACTTGTTGTTTCCGTGGACGGTGATCCGTTCGGGCGGGAACCCGGCCCTCAGCGCGATCGCGAGCTCGCCGCCCGAGGCGACGTCCAGCCCCAGCCCCTCCTCGGCGACCCAGCGAGCGGTCTCCGTGGTCAGGAACGCCTTGGATGCGTAGTGCACGCGGTCCGCCCCGCCGAACGCCTCCGCCATCTCGCGGCACCGGGAGCGGAAATCGTCCTCGTCGATCACGAACAGCGGCGTACCGAACTCCGCGGCGAGCTCGCCCGCGGTGACACCCGCGAACTCCACGACTCCGTCGTCGCGCCGGTCGGCACCGCGTGGCCACACGGAGGGCGCCAGTGCCATGATGTCGTTCGCGTCGGCGGGCCGCTCACCGATCCCCGGCGCGTGCGGGACCTCGTGCCGGGCCCCGGCGGGGTGGGCGCTCACATCTTCTCCGGTGCGCTGACGCCGATCAGGCGGAGGCCGTTCGCGAGGGTCTGTCGGGTCGCCGTACTCAACGCGAACCGGGCGGCGTGCAGCGGGCCCGGCTCCTCGTCACCCATCGGCAGCACACGACAGGTGTCGTAGAAGCGGTGATAGGCGGCGGCCAACTCCTCGAGGTAGCGCGCGATACGGTGGGGCTCGCGCAGGTCCGCGGCGCTGGCGACGACCCGGGGGAATTCACCGATGGTGCGGATGAGCGCACCCTCCCGGTCCTCGGTGAGCAGCGCCAGGTCCGCACCCTCGGGGGTGACCCCCAGATCGGCGGCGT
This sequence comes from Dietzia sp. IBK-p2-15D, assembly GCF_057773105.1. Lineage (NCBI taxonomy): Bacteria > Bacillati > Actinomycetota > Actinomycetes > Mycobacteriales > Dietziaceae > Dietzia > Dietzia sp. IBK-p2-15D. Next base: position 179,109 of record NZ_JBYMTK010000004.1, on the reverse strand, counting down.
TGCGCGCCAGGGAGCAGAGACGGGCGTGCGCGTACTGCACGTAGAAGACGGGGTTGTCGTTCGTCGCCGACGTCCACAGCGCCAGGTCGATGTCCATCGTCTGGTCGACCGAGGACCGGATCAGCGCGTACCGCGCGGCATCGACGCCGATGGCGTCGACGAGGTCGTCGAGCGTGATGACGGTTCCCGCCCGCTTGCTCATCTTGATCGGGGCGCCGTCCCTGACGAGGTTGACCATCTGACCGATGAGCACCTCGATCGTCGCCGGGTCATCGCCCAGGGCCGCTGCGGCGGCCTTGAGCCGGGCGATGTACCCGTGGTGGTCGGCTCCCAGCATGTAGATGCACAGGTCGAAGCCGCGTTCGCGCTTGTCCAGGAAGTAGGCGATGTCGCCGGCGATGTAGGCGGCGTCGCCGTCGGACTTGAGAACCACGCGGTCCTTGTCGTCACCGAACGCGGTCGACCGGAGCCACCAGGCGCCCTCGGATTCGTAGAGGTTCCCGTTGCCCTTGAGCGTCTCGATCGCGCGGTCCACCGCACCGGAGGTGAACATCGAGTTCTCGTGGGTGTAGACATCGAAGACGGTTCCGAACTCGGCCAGCGAGTTCTTGATGTGGGAGAACATCAGGTCCACGCCGACCGCTCGGAACGTCTCGAGGGCCTCGGACTCCGGCTGCTCCAGCACGTCCGGGTGCTCGGCGACCACATTCGACGCGATGTCCTGGATGTACGCCCCCGCGTAGCCGTCCTCGGGGGTCGCCTCGCCGCGGGCAGCCGCGGCCAGCGAACGGCTGAAGCGGTCGATCTGCGCCCCGTGGTCGTTGAAGTAGTACTCACGCGTGACCGCTGCGCCGGAGGCCTCGAGCACACGGCCGAGGGCGTCACCGACCGCCGCCCAGCGTGTACCGCCCAGGTGGATGGGCCCGGTGGGGTTCGCGGAGACGAACTCCAGGTTCACCCGCCGGCCGGCCATCGCGTCCCCGTTGCCGTACTCCTCGCCCGCGGAGAGCACGGTGGCGACGAGCGAGCCCTGGGCCCCGGAATCGAGACGGATGTTGAGGAACCCCGGTCCGGCGATCTCGGCCGAGGCCACGCCCGGGTCGGCCACCAGCGCGGTCGCGAGATCCTGCGCCAGCTCGCGAGGGGCCGACCCGACCTTCTTGGCCAGTTGGAGAGCGATGTTCGTCGCGTAGTCCCCGTGCTCGGGGTTGCGCGGCCGCTCCACCGTCACCGACTCCGGAACGACCGACGTGTCGGCCCCGCGGTCGGCGAGAACGGAGATGAGGGCTGCGCGGATGACGGCGGCGAGATCGGCGGGAGTCACGTCTTCCTATCCTAGGTGTCGGCACGTCGCGGGGGGAATCGGACGTCTGTCCGGGCGACCCGTCCGAGCCCCGACGGGCCCGATGCGGTCCTGCCCGACCGCCGGTGCTACGATCAGTCTCGCTGTTCGAGCGATCCCCGCCAGTGCGGGGTGTCCGCTGGAGCGGCCTCCGGCCCGTGAGGGTCGGTATCCCGCCCTCGTAGCTCAGGGGATAGAGCGTTGGTTTCCGGTACCAAAGGTCAGGGGTTCGATTCCCTTCGGGGGCACACGCAGGACGAGAAGGGCCCGGGCGATTGCCCGGGCCCTTCTCGTCTCTCCCGCTCCGCGTCAGGTGGGCCGGGTGATGCCGTCCACCTCACCGATGCGGTCGACGATTCGCTCGTAGATGTCGGTGAGTGCGAGTACCTCGTGCTCGGAGAGCACGTCGATGAACAGCTCCCGGACCTTCTCGACGTGCTTGGGGGCCACTGACGCGATCGCCTGGGCGCCCGCCTCGGTGAGGGTGACGACGGTCCCGCGACCGTCCTCCGCGCATTCTCCCTTGGCCACCAGGCCGCGCCCCTCCATACGCCGGACCTGGTGAGAGACCCGGCTTCGGTCCCAGCCGAGCGCGGCGCCGAGTTCCCTCGCCCGGAGTCCCCGGTTGTCGGCCTCACTGAGGCTCACCAGAACCGAGTAATCGGATTGAGACATCGAGGCGTCCCGCTGGAGTTGGCGCTCCATGGCGAGTTCGAGCAGTTGGTTCACATCGCGGTACCGGCGCCACATGCGCTGCTCGTCATCGCTCAACCAGCGTGTCTCCGTCATGGGGCTATTACAGCACGACGACCCACTCGGCATTCCTCCACCATCGCTCCGGAGCGCCCGCCGCCGTCAACGGCGTTCACTCGCGATCGGCGCCAGACCTCTGCATGACGTGGGTGTGTGCGCCCCCGATGCCCGCGAACCGGGCGCGGTCGCACGTGAGCACGATGACCTGTGACGTCGCCGCAGCCGCGGCGATGACCGCTCCCATGGTGAGTCGGCGAGAGGGATCCGTATAGCCCATGGTGTCGTCGAGGAAAACGGGGACGCCGTCGTCGCCGACGAGTCGCGCACAGGCGATCCGGACGATCACCGCCAACTGCTCCCTGGCGCCCCCGGACAGCGATTCGTAGTCGACGGTCACATCCCCGACCCGCCTGGACAGGATGGTCAGATCCTCGCCGAGCCTGACGTCGAAGTCACGCCCGTACACGAGGGAACCGAGTTCGACGACCGCCCTGTGGAACGGGGCCTGGTACGCGAGCAGAGCCTCCGATCGACGCGCCGCGAGTGTGCGGTGGAGCAGGTCCGCCGCACGGGCTCGGCGCCACAGCGCTGCGTTCTCCCTCTCCGCCGCCTCGAGTTCGCGCTCGGCGGAAGCGACCCCCTCGAGCCGGCCCTGGTCGCCGATCGCGTTGACCCGGCCCATCGACGTGGCGACGGCAGCAGCCGATTCGCGTTCCTCGGCGGCCAGTGAAGACAGTGAGGCCCGGGCGTTGTCCAGCAGACCGGGCGGCGCGTCGGCGAGCGCCTCGTCCAGTTCCGCCTTCGCCTCCCGTGCCTTCTCACGGGCGGTCTCTGCCCGGAGGCGCGCCTCCCCCGCCTTCTCCTCGAGGCTGAGATCCGGGGTGGCGTCTCGCGCGGCCGATAGCGCCTCCCCGCACTCACCGTGCCGGCCGGCTGCCTCGTCTGCCAGTGCGATACGGGTCGCGTATTCGGTGCGGAGTGTTTCGGCCTCGGCGGATGCGGCACGATCCTCCGCCCTGCAGCGGACGACCGATTCCTCCGCGGCGGCGTACTCGGTCTCCGGATCGTCCTCCCCCTCCGCGACGGCTCCTCCTGCCCTCTCCTCCGCGACCTGGCCGGACGGCACGGTCCCGGCCGGGACCCGTGAGCGCAGGTCGTCCCGCCTCGCGGTGAGATCATCCGCCGTCTCGCCGCCGAGGAGGTCCGATCGCCGTCGACGCAGTGCCTCGATCTCGGCACGCAGCGCGCCCGCCCGCCGGGAGCGTTCCTCCGCCTCCGTGGGGTTCTCCACACCGAGCTCCGCGAGAAGGTGGTCCAGCCGGAGGCGAGCGGACTGCTCGTCCCGTCGGACGGAGTCCGTGTCACCCGCGGGGACGACAGTCAGCGATACCGTCCCGACCTCGAAGACCGTGTCCTCCACGATCTCGTGCGTCCACCCCGCAGAGGCGTCGAGGCCCTCCCCTCCGACCCGGAACTCGCCCTCCCCGGTGATCTCCACCCGGGGAGCACTGGCTGCGGACCGGATGACGGCCTCCCGCAGCGTCTCGTCCGCGCGGCGGATGGCGTCGACCGAGCCATCGGCGACGTCGACCGCGGCGAGCTCCGCCTCCTTGCGGCGCAGCTCGTCCCCCACCTCTGTCAGGGTCCCGAGGAGTCGTTCCAGGTGCTCGAGGTCCGCCCGCCTGCGGTCGCCCTCCTCGACCGCGCGTGCGGCATCGAGGCGCGTGCGGGCCCGGATCACTCGCTTCTCCGCCGCCTCCAGTTCGGCCCGCGCCCGACGGGCCCGCTGCTGGGCTGGTTCCAGCCTCTCGGCCGCGGTGGCGGCGGCCGCCCGCAGATCGGTCTCCCTCCGCTGTTCGGTCATCGCCCTGTCGATGAGTTCCCGACGCTCTCGTTGCTCGCGCAGCGCGGCGTCATGCGCGGCCACCGCCCGGTCGACCTCGGCATCGGCGGATGCGCTGACCCCTCTGAGGTCCGCGACTGCCCGGCCCGCGGCCTCGAGACGCCCGACTTCCTTCTCGAGCGTGGCGAGCGCGTCGAGTCGCGCGCGGTGGACGGCGGACCGGGCTTCGTGGTCCGCGACCGCCGCGTCGAGTTCCGAGTGCCGGGCCCGTGCCTCGGACAGCGCGGCCCGCGCCTCGGTGAGCCGGGACTCCGACCGCGCCAGGTCGCCGGTCGGCTCGCCCCGCCGCGCAGTGAGATAGCGATTGCGTTCCTCGGCGACGCGCTCGACCAGCGAGTCGTCGCCGGTCGGGTCCTCACCGCCCGCCGCGGCGTCCAACGCGCGGCGGAGAGAGTCCATACCCTTGGCCGCGTCGACCTGGCCCAGAGGTTCGTCCTGGGCTATGCGCAGGGCGCGCCACAGTGACCTGTCGACCTGACGGTCCAACAGGTCGCGGACGAAGTCGTGGGCGTCGTCTCCCGCCATCGCCGTGCGTGCCGATCCCGGGAACTCGAGGGAGGTGCGTTTGCCGCGGACGAACTCCTTGCGGTAGCGCATCCGTTCGCCGTCGACGGAGAACTCGGCCTCCACCACCACGGGAACGTCCCTGCCGACAGGGCTGGCGGCCTTGATCTCGGCACGCCCGGACGAGGCCTTGTGCTCGAGCAGCATCTCCAAGGCGTCCATGAGGCTGGTCTTCCCCGACTCGTTGGGGCCCTCGATCACCAGCACCCCACGCGGGGGCAGGTCGACCTCCTCGCGCACCACCCCGCGGAAGTCCTCGATCATCAACCGGTGCAGGATCATCGCGTTCCCCCGTCCACGAGCCGGTACAGCAAGCTCAGGGCGTGCCCGGCGTCCTCGGCGTCCACCCCGCCGGTGGCCGCCATGTCGACGAGGTCCGCGACCGCGCGGCCCGCATACCCGTCCACGAGATCCGTGAAGTCCGAGTCCTCCGCGCGGACCACGAGGTGGGTGCGTGACTGGCGCAGGTACGCGGAGGCGAACACCGCGTCCCAGGTCTCCAGGAGCGCATCGATCCGCGCGCGCAGGGCCACCCCGACGGTGCCGGTCAGCCCGAGTTTCAGCACGGTGCGCGGCTTGTCCTGCACCGCCTCGATCCGCTCGGCGAGGGAGTCGAGGTCCCCGTCCGTATCGATCTCCGCGTCCACCGCCAGGAAGGACCACCGGCCCGTCGCCAGCGGGGCGACCTCGCACGCTCGCCTCTCCCCCGACGGACCTCTCCCACCGAGCTCGACCAGTAGGACGTTGCCGGAGTCCTTCTCCACGTCGTCGAAGTCCGTGGTCTCCGGACTCCCCGAGAACCAGATGCGCCCGCCGGAGCCCACGCGGGTGACCGAGTGCCTGTCCCCGAGCGCCACGTAGTCCAGGCGGCGGGACTCGATCGCCTCCTCCAGCGAAGCCACGGCGATCGCCTCGACCGACGGGGAGTGCCCGCCGTAGATCTCGTCGGTACCCCCGTGCGCCACGAGGACCCGCACGGAGTCAGTGGGTTCGAGAGACGCCAGAAGCGCCGGTAACCGCGAGGGGTCCGGGCGCTTGGACGTCCACGGGACGCCGACCACCTCGACGCCGGGAACGACCTCGACCGGGCCCGAACCGTCGAGGACCACGACGGCCCCGCCCTCGAGCGCCGGGGAGAAGTCCCTGCACCGGAACACCGAGGACACGTCCAGTGGATCGTGATTGCCCGGCAGCACCAGCACCGGCACCGGGAACGCGGACAGGGCCTCGACCGCGCGGAGTACCACCGACCGGGGTACCGCGTTGTCCTCGAACACGTCGCCCGCGACCACCACGAACTGTGCCCCGTGTCGCTCGGCCAACCCACCGAGTGCCTCCACGGCCGCGAGCCTGTCCGCCGTGAAGACGGCCTGGGACTCGTCTCCGAGGAACCGCCGGGTCATACCGAGCTGCCAATCGGCTGAGTGGAGGAATCGGATGGCGTCGCCGTCCCGTGGGTTGGTCATGGCCGCATCGTAGGACGCGGGTCGGACACGCTACGCACCGGCGGCCCGCCTCACCGCGGCCGGTACCGGCCGAACGCGTCGAGGAAGTCCTCGAGGTCCGCCACCACCCGGAGTTGCTCGAGCGCGTCGTTGGTCGCCGCCGCGGCGAGCCTGCGGGTGACGGGCGCGTCCAGCAGGTCCTCGAGACCGGCCGGTCCGGGTGACGGCGACGCCGGCAGGATCGGCTCACCACCCCACAGCGTCTCCTCCACGTCGAAGGACACCTCGTCGTCGTCCCCTCCGCCCCGGAGGACGGCGCCGAGTTGCTCGGGTCGCAGGCCCCTGAGCTCGAACAACACCTCCGGCCGGGAGTCCCACCACTCGACCATGATGTAGGCGGCCGCCAGCACGTGTCGGCAGGGGCCGGGTTGCACCGGACAATGGCAGGTGAACGTGGTCGCCCCGTGCACCGCGGGCAGGAGGAGGAACCCGATGGTGTCGGAGAAGTCCCCGGCCAGGGCGCCGAGCACTCCCCGTTCCTCCCGCCTGAGGGCGATGCGCAGGGCGTCGGAGTCGGTGTCGTCGAGCGGGGCGAACGTGAACTCCACGGTGAAGGGTTCCGGTCTGCTCCCGTCGACGTCGATCCGGACGGACCGGCCCGAGTGGTGCAGGGAGAGGACCTTGTCCCTGCGGGCGTCCTGTCGTGCCATGTGGGCGTCACCCCGGGACACCCCGGATTCGATGTCACTCGCCCAACGTCTGCTCCACATGTGTGCGCCGAATTGCCCGGCCCGGGACCTCGCCCGGATGCCCGCTTCGCCGCTCACGGTTCGTCCCGCCCCACGTCGGTGAACTCGACGAGTGCCGCCAGGTCCGCGTCCGCGAGCTCGGTCAGCGCGCCGGCCAACGGTCCCAGCGTCAACTCCGCGAGGTCCCGCTTGGCTTCGAGGAGTTCGTCGATACGGTCCTCGACCGTGCCCGGTGCGACGAGCGTGCGCACCTGTACCACCCGGGTCTGGCCGATGCGGTGTACCCGGTCGGTGGCCTGGTTCTCCACCGCCGGGTTCCACCAGCGATCCAGGTGTACGACGTGGTTGGCCTCGGTGAGGGTCAGTCCGGTCCCTCCCGCGCGTAGCGACGCGAGCATCACCGGTGGGCCGTGCGATGCCTGGAACTCCTCGACCATCTGAGCCCGTCCGGCCGCGGTGACCCCGCCGTGCAGGAACGGCACGGCGGTGGCGGCCCGACGCTCGAGTAGGGGCAGGATCAGATCGCCGAATGCCCGGTACTGGGTGAACAGCAGCACCTTCTCCCCCGCGTCGAGAATCTCGGTGAGGACCTCGTCGAGTGCGGCGAGTTTGCCCGAACGGTGGCGGCCGCCGCGCAGGAGTGCGGACCCGTCCCCGAGGTAGTGGGCGGGGTGGTTGCACACCTGTTTCAGGGCTGTGAGCCCCGAGAGGATGGCGCCCTTGCGGGCGGCCCCCTCGGACTCCTTGACCTGTTCCATCATGTCCTCGACGACCGCCCGGTACAGGGTCGCCTGCTCACGGGTCAGTGGCGAATCGACCCTGATGTGTTGCTTGTCCGGGAGATCGGCGACCACGCGGGGGTCGGATTTGAGGCGGCGCAGCACGAACGGTGCGGCGAGTGCCCGGAGCCTCGATGCCGCGGCCTCGTCACGGTGGGACTCGATGGGGATCGCGAACCGGGCACGGAAGGTGCTGGCCGAACCCAACATCCCCGGATTGGCGAAGTCCAGGACGGCGCGGAGCTCGTCCAACCGGTTCTCCACCGGTGTCCCTGTCAGCGCGATCCGGTGCTCCGCCGGGATCGAGACGACGGCGCGCGCGACCGAGGTGGAGGGGTTCTTGATGGTCTGGGCCTCGTCGGCGACCAACCGCCGCCAGGCCACCCGGGCGAGCAGTTCCGCGTCCCGGGACGCCGTCCCGTAGGAGGTCAGCACGAGGTCGGCGGCTCCGAGTAGTGTGGCCGCGTCGTCACCCCGTTCGCGGGCCGGTCCGTGATGGACGTGGACCCGCAGCTCCGGGGCGAACGTCGCCGACTCCCGGGCCCAGGTGGCCACCAGGGTGAGCGGCGCCACGACGAGAGTGGGGCCGGTCCGGCCCGCCGCGTGCTCGGACGCGGTGAGCGCGAGCACCTGCATGGTCTTGCCGAGCCCCATGTCATCGGCCAGCACGGCGCCGACATCGGCGCTGGACAGCGCGGTCAACCACCGCACCCCCTCCAGTTGGTACGGACGGAGCGTGGCGCGGAACCAGGGTGGGAGGTCGACCGGGATCGACGACGACGAGGGAATCCAGTCGATGGTCGTGGGCGCCTCCACCTCGACGCCCTCGCCTTCCTCGGACATCAGGGCGGCGACCAGTGCGGGTGCCGTGACCCGCCCCCCGCGCCGCGCGGCGAGGAAGCGGGCCGCCCGACGCAGTGCACCGGGGTCCGCCCGGACCCATTGTCCGCGGAGCTTGACCAGATCGGACGCGGCGTCGAGGAGCATCTGGGCCTCGGCGGGGTCGAGGGGGACGTCGTCGACGACCATCTCCCAGTTCACGTCCGCCAGCTGATCGAGCCCGAGCCGACGCCCCGAATCGACGTTCTCGGTGCCCGGCTCCGTGACCGCGACCCGGACGGCGGTCCGCACCCTGGTCCAGGCTCGCGGCAGGAGGATCTCGACACCTCTCCCCCGTAGTGCCTCCACCCCCTCGTCGACCAACTGCACCACCAGGTCGGTGGGCATCATCAGGTCCGGACTGCCGGCGGTGTGGGTGGCACGCCCCAGCGGTGGCCACGACCGGACCGCCCGGTCGACGACGTCGCGCACCGCGTCACCCACGGCCGACGTATCGGGCAGCTCGGTGAAGGGCCGAAGGGAATCGGTGCCCGTGCGCACCAGCGTCTCCAGCCGCCAGAGGATCTCCCCGGGCGCGGCGTGCCCGGCCCCGCCGTCGGAATCGCCCGGGCCCTCGTCGTCACCGCCGGTCGGCTCGACGATCCGGAACACCACCTCGACGTCCCGTGCCGCCGCCGCCCGTCCGAATTCGTCGATCGCTTCCGCCAACGCCTGGCCCCCGGACGTCACGCCCCCGCCCGTGATCAAGGCCGTGCCCAGGTCGCTCCGGCGATCGCCCGCCAGGGGCGCCAGGGCCATCCGAGCGTGCTGGTCCGCCAGGGCGGCGAGTAGTCGGTCGAGGTCCTCGCGGTTCGCCACCAGCCCGTGGCACCGGGACAGGCTCTCCGCTGCCCACGCCGACACCACGGGTGAGGCGGCGAGAGTCCATGACGCGTCCCATGCGCCCTCCGAACGGCCGAGGACGGGGACGACGTGCCCCGCACGCACGAAGGCGGCCACGCCCGACGAGAGTGCCGCGAGGGCCCGCAGCCCGGATCCGACCCAGTGGTCGGTGGCGTCGACCATCCCGGACAGATCCACCGCCGCGCCGACCGAGACCCGGATCCCCGGCACCGTCGCGGTCCGGACCCGGCCCTCGACCGGGGCACGAACCCCGATCCGGTGCGTCAGCGAGTAGCGCTCCAGGAACCGGATCACCTCCGGCGGGGCTCCGGCCCGGCCCACAGCCGTGACCTCGGCGGCGGGGGCGATCGATTCCGGCCTACGCAATCCCGTCTCGCACCACAACCCCACGACCCCGGACTGCCACACGGCGTGTAGTCGGGGTGCGGCGGTCGGGGTCACGTGCACATGTAAGCACGCCGGTCCGACAGCGGGCCCGCGTGCTCCCCTGAGAGCTACAGGCGAGGCCGCTGTCCACAGGCGCGCACCTGTCCACAGTCCCGCCCTGCCGACCCCCTCGGCGGGCGGGAGCCGGCGACATCCGCGTTCAGACTCGATGCGTGAGCCATGATCCCCGTACCCGGAGGCGCCCGCTTGCTGGCCGAGTCGTGCGGCCGCCCGCACCCCGGGCGCTCGCCCTGGCCCTCGTCGTGCTCGGCGTGCTCGCCGCCGTGTGGTGGTCCGGCCAACCGCCCCGCTCCGTCCCGGGCAGCCCACCGCGGGAAGCGGTGGGGGCACTGCTCGACGCGGTCGAGGTGGTGGAGTCGCGGAACCCCGCTCCCGGGTACGAGCGGGACTGCTCGGGGGCGTCCGCGTGCGTGTTCGGCCCGGCCTGGAGTGACACCACCGGGGCGCCGGGGTCCCGAAACGGGTGCTCCACCCGTCACGATGTCCTGGCTCGCGACCTCGTCGGCGGCACCAGGACGCCCGGGGCACGGTGCGAGGTGTCTGGCGGAGTCCTGACCGATCCGTACACCGGCAGGCTCGTCGACGTGGGCACCACGGGGGTGCGCGGCATCCACGTCGACCACGTCTGCGACCTTATGTAATAACCGGCGACTGTTGGGTGCGCTCTACGCTGGCTGACATGACCGTCTCGCAACCCATGAACCTCGCGCAGGTGAAGACCGTCCGTCTGAGTGTGTTGTCGGACATGGTTGACCGGCCTGCGTGGCTGGAGTCCTTAATGAGCCAGTCGACTGGGATTCTTGGCCGGAAGGCTCCTCTCTATATTCCGTTGACTGCCAACGGGAATATTCATCCTGCGGTTGCCGAGTGGGCGCGAGGGTATCACTCCGTCAATACGGCTTCCGCTTATGCGTCAGATGTGGCGCTCTTTTTCAGATGGCTTGGTCCGGGGTATGACTGGCTTACGGTGCGCCGCGCTGAGTTAAACGATTTCATGGACCGCCGTCGCTTTGGCGCCTCGGGCGATGATGATCTGCGAGATATTCCGGCGGAGCCGGTATCTGCATCAACGCTAGCTCGCAACCTGGTCGCAATTCGCTCGCTTTACGACGTGGCTGTGGGTCTGGGATTTATCTCCGGCAATCCAGTGCCGTCGGGACGGATCAATGCCACCAAAGGACAGTCGTCAGCGGACGTCAACTGGCTGACCCGCCGGGCGTACGACCGTTGGCGGTCCGAGGGCCTGCTGGGGATTGGATCAGCTCGCGGCGAATCGCTGATGATGCGTGAGAGGAACACCGCGTACGCGGACTTGCTCTACCACACTGGCCTGCGACGAACTGAAGGTGCCGGGCTGCTGACGTTTGAGATTCCCAGCGCTGATTTCAGCACGCGACTAGTCTCTGGGCGCGTGCCAGCCTCGCTGTCGAAAGGGAGCCCATCGCGGGGCCGGATGATGTACCTGGACCGCGCGACGCACCAGTCGATCACGTCATATGTAACCGGGGCGCGTGAGGTCGAGGTGGCGTTCGGCCTTCGGTCTGGCATCTACGAGCAGGACGCGGACCCGCTGATCCTGAAAGAGATTTCCCGCCGCGGAGGGATTCCGACCAAGGTCCTGGTGAGCCGACCCGCAATGGCTGGTGAAGAGCGTTGGTGGCGGCTGGACGACCTCACGCTCGCCCAGCGCACACGCATGTACGCACTGGATGAGGAGGGGCGTCGGCGTCCTCTCATGGTGTGGCTCGGGACGGGCGGGAAGCCTGTCGGCGCCTCCAACTGGAACAGCGTCTTCAAGTCAGCTTCCGCCCGAACGGCGGGTGCTCGCGGGGCGTGGGGGACCGGTCTCGCGGTCCTCGATGACACTACGATTCGGGTCCATCCCCATATGCTTCGCCACTCGTTCGCGCTGTATGTGTTCGCACTCGCCGCACACATGGAAATGTGCCAGCGTGGTGCACTAACGCCCGGCGCGTTCGACTCGATGGTGCGCAGCCAAAACATCTGGCTGCGAGTCCAGACGCTGCTGGGGCACCGGAGCGTCGAGACCACTCGGAACTACTATTTGGCACCCGTTCTGGCGCTGGAGTGGGAGTGGTTCATGCGGGCCGCTGAGGGTGCTCCGCTGGCCCTCGACGACACACTCTCGCAGGTCGCTGCCCTGGACGACCGGGTGGCAGACGCATGAGATGCGAAGCAGTCGATGACGTAATCCGGGTGACACCGTCACGCGGACGGCCCTTCGACCTCGATTTCAAACCTGTTGACGTCGGACCAAACCTGCGAAAAGCGCTCATGGAGCGATTCATCGACATGGCTGGGCCTTCGGGATCATGGAGCACGAAACCGACGACGAATAGAGCTCTGGCGGCAGTCCGGGCGTTCTTCTCCGACCTCGGCGTCGTCAATGCCAGTGACCTGACTGGGGTGATGTACCGCGAACGGCTGCTGTCATGGTCCCATTCCACTCGCCACAGCCGGCACGGCGTCCTTCGAGCCGTCCTGCCCACGCTTCCCGGCATCAGCGCGGAGTGCGCACGCGTCATTGAATCGACGACTGCGCCGCGACCGGAACGGCAGGCCGCTGACGGCGCGTTGACAGATGAGGAAATCGAGTCGCTACGACTCACCTGTGTCAACACCGTGCGTGATGCCCTCACCCGTGTGAAGCGTGGCTGGGACGTCGTCGACGCCTTTCAGCGTGGCGAGTATGACGACAGCCATCCCGACTACGAGTACGCCCAGTTCCTCGACGAGGTGGCCCGCACCGGCGATATAGCGGACCGCTTCACCGGGGCCCCGAGGAGGCGGCGCGTGCCACCGAGCGTGTACCGCAGGCTCTACCCGAACTCGAAAACCTATAGCCGAACGGTCTTTCCGCTGTGGGAGAACCTCTACCCGACTCCCGCCGAAGCCGCTGCCGCAGTCCTCGGATTGATCATTACCTGCGGCTGGAACCTCGGCCCCGCCCTCACTCTCAACGTGAGCGACGTCAACCGAGTGGACGCCCGTGACGGCAGTGAACCTCTCCATCTTCGCGTCAGGCTCACCAAACCGCGGCGGGGCGTCGTCAGCGAGTGGACTGAGACCTACACCGACACCGGCCCTCGATCCAAAGCCCGCCTGATTCAGATGATTCTGGAACTCACCGACGGGGCGCGGCGCACGCTACGGGAGGTGGAGCACCCCACTGACGCGGTGCTCGTGTGCCTCTCGGGCCAATTAAATGCGATCGGTATGAGCCCGCGACCAGTCCCGCTCACCGTGCTGGCAGACGCCAATCGCCACACGATGATGAGATACCTCAAGGACTGGCGCGGTAAACACCCCGAACTGGACTTTGCGACGCCTCGCAGGTTGCGATCCTTCTTCGCCACACAAGTTCATCCGCAAGGCCATAGCCTCAACACCAACATCGACTACAACCTGAACGATCCGACGGTGAAGAAGGCCGTGCAGCCAGTCATCGCCGCTGTTCTTGAAGACCATTTCCACGCCGTGCAGGCGCGAGTCGTGAACGGTGCGGCGACGGTCGACGACCTCCCTCCGGATTCCCGCGGCGTGCTTGAGGACGTGAACTCAGGTGCGCGCGACACAGTGGCCTCGGCCTGCGTTGACCACGAGCATGCCCCCGACACTCATGAGCCGTGTCGCGCGTCCTTCCTGACTTGTTTCGCGTGTACGAACGCGGTGGTCCTTAAGCGACACCTCCCTCGAATCGTCGCCCTCCACGACCACCTGGAGGGATTGCGCGCTGTCACGCCAGCACACCTCTGGGACTCGCGATTCGCGGCTCACCATGCCCGCATCGCCTCGCTGCTAGTTCCCAATCGGCACTTCTCGAACGGCGACCTCCTCGCTGCCCGCGCTGATGTCACCAATCTTGACCGGGACCAGATCAAACGACTGATGAATAGGACTTGGGACTCATGACCAACCCCGCCGTCAACACTGCTGCGACTCCGACGGTCGGGCTCACGCCGGTCGTCCCGCTGCCGACCAGTCCACTCTTCGCCAACCGTCGCCACCGGACTCCCGTAGGAGCACCGGAGCCAGTGTTCGGCGACGACGTGTGGCCGCTCCACTACCTCTCGTTCTCCGAGAGCCAGATCACATTGAACATCAACTTCGCTGCCATTCGGCCCCGTCATCGCGAAGCGGCGAAGGTTTACCTCTACAACGTCCTCAATACGGAAACTCAGCGCCGAACCACATCTATGAAGGCTCGGTTCCCGTCCGCCGGGACCGCCGTCCAAATATTCCACGCCATGAAGCTGTTGCTGGACTGGATCGACACACACGGCCTCAGTAGCATCGCAGACCTCACCACCGACAACTGGACCCAGTACGGCGAGCATGTGGGTGCACGCGAGATCTGCGGCTACTCATCCAAGGTTTCGCAGCTCGTCCACCTAGGGCGACTGTGGGCCCACAATGTCGACCTGCCCTCGCCCTACGCGTTCACCGCACCCTCATGGTTCTCGGCGAAATATAGCCGGTGGCTCGGTCCTGCCCCAGTCGGGTACGAGAACAAAACCGAACCGTTCCCCCCTGAGGCGATCAGTGCGCTCATAGTTGCCGCCCACACCGTCATCAGCGGCTATCTCGACGGTACACTCACCGTCGGGAGTCGCATCCTTAAGAAGTCCGCTGAACCATGGTTCGCGGCGCAAGGGATCACGCTCCCACCGGGCCGCCTCTCCGCCGAGAACGCCCGACGATGGAAGGACGCCACCAACTGGCTCCAGCCCTACGACACGGGCAGCGTGCGGTCGGCAGCGTTCGTGCTCGTCTCCTACTTCACCGGCATGCGCCCCCAAGAGGTCCTGCACCTTCAACGCGGCTGCCTCCGCCACAACCCAGTCACCAGCAATGCCAGCGCAGCAGCTGAGTACACAATCGTCGCGCGCGAGTTCAAGGGCCTCCGCGATGAGCACGGTGACCAACTCAGTCACGGTGCTCAACGCGACCAGCCGTGGGTGACCATCGAGCCCGCCGCCCGCGCCATTGAGGCGCTCGAACAGCTCGCGAGACCAGACACCCCATATTTGTTCGCCAGGAACGGCCGCCCCCGAGAAGTCCGACAGCGGCAAGGCGAAGTAGCCACCACGTCCTCCATGACTATTAGTCTCGGCGACTTCATCACGCTCTGGAACGCCCACGCTGCCCGGAACGGAGACCCCATCGTTCCAATCTCCGGGCCGACCAGCATCCTCTCCGAGGGCCAATCCGGTGACGCCAATCGCCTGCGTATCGGAACCTCCCGCTTCCGACGCACGCTCGCCTACCACATCGCCAACCAGCCCGGCGGTGAGATTGCGCTCGGCATCCAGTACGGACACGTCAAAAACGTCGTCTCCATCGGCTACGCGGGGCGCGGGGAGTCGGGCTTCCCCGATGTAGTGGAGTTAGACGCCCTCCTCGGCTCCTGGGGCGACCTCACGCTGCTCGCCGAAGAACTCGAAGACGGATCTGCCATTAGCGGCCCGGCCGCGAATCGCGTCCGTGATGGCGTCACCGCCTTCGCTGCCGAGTTCGCCGGTGAGGTCAAAACCGACGCAGCACTCGACCGTTTCAAACGATCCGGACTCACTCTCATTCACGACAACGGGCACGCCCACAACGTCTGCTCGTACGTTGCCGCCACCGCCCTCTGCCACCCCACCCGAGCTACCAGCCACGACACGGGCACACCAGACCTCACCAACTGCCAACGCGGCTGCCCCAACATCGCCCTGTTCGACAGCCACGTCGAAGAGAAGACGCGGCAACGCGACCAACTACTCGCTGAAATCGACTACCTACCCGCCCCGCTGGCAGCGCGCAACCAGCAAATCGCGGACGAACTCACCAAGGAAATCGCCCGACACAAACAAGGGGAGAACAATTCATGACCCGACGCGGTGATGATGCAGAAGAACGCGACAAACTCATTGCCGCGCTCATTCGGACCCTGAAAGGTGAACCCGAAAGAAGTTCGGGACGTCTTTCCGTCAAAGCGGTGGCTGAGGAAGCCGGTCTCGCAAGAACGGCACTGACCCACAAACACCTCGACATGAAAGAACTCATCGGACTTTATCAAGCTGCAAATAGAGACCGAACCCGAAATGACAATACGGAAAAGGTGGAGTCTCTCACGGCCGAAGTTCAAGAACTCAAAGCCCTCAACGAGGTGCTGGCCGCGCAAGTGACGCTCGCGGCCCTCACCTACCGTCCCTCGCCAAGTCTCACATCGGTGCCGCCACCCTGAGCACCACGCAGGCCGGTCAACCAATTATTTACCAGCGCGTGTCGAACAATCAGCCCAAGGATTTCGCCCTGCAACCTGCCGGAGGCCGCGACGGAGTGAACAGCCTAGCCGTCAGTGGTACTGACTGTTCTAGCTGAAAGTTGTTGGTGGGTGCAGACCACGATCGTCAATCTCTACAGCCATGCCAAATCTCGCCACTGGGTCGGCCTATCAAACGAGTCGCGGCTGGCCCATTAGTATTCTCAGCCGAGTTCTGGGTCGGCGCTTATGAGCTTCTGCGCTTCAAGCACGATTTCTTCTGGCGTTGAATTTATCGCACGGGCTAGAGGCCATAGACGATCCAGCGGGGTTCCGCCGACTCCCTTTTCAATCCGTCGAAGCTCTCTCTCGCTCATGTTCGCCTGTTCGGCAACTTCGACCTGAGAGAGCGTGGCCGCCTTCCGCAACCGGGCTACGACCGTTCCGATGGCTCGGCGCACGACTTCCCTCTCCCGCAGCTCCATGGGCGAAAACTTGTGATCCGAGATAGGCACAGGCCCATTATCGCCGTCGATCGACCGTGTCGAGCGACCGGCACGACCCTTTCTGGCACCCGAGGGCCCCTCAGCGGTACTATAGGACACTAGTGTCCGGTTTCGCTACGATCGTCTCGAGGTCCTTGGTGCACTCGCCGCTCCCGCTACCCGCGCTCCGGCCGCCGAAGCGGCGCCCGGTCCACCAGATGTTGAGCTTGATCGAGGCGCACTCGAAGGGGGAGCAATGGACAGTTCAATTCCGTAGCCCGATATTTGGTGTTTACAGTGTGTTCGGCCCAATTCACCGCTCTGCCGTGACAAATGAGCTGAGAGTGGGACTGGCTTTTATCACGACCGGGGGCAAGTCCCCTAATAGCCGCGTGCTAAATATCTGGGCTGAACGGGCGGACTTAATTGATGTTGCGAGCACAAACTGCTCGCCGGCCACCGTCAGACATGGGGCAGTGGTCCGCGCTGAGGTCTCATCATTCGGAGATCGCCTCACCTTGGTGGGACATGCAGTCGCACAACGGCGCACCGAACTGATCGGAGTCGGCCACCACACGATACGAACGCCGTCTGGTGCGGCGCCGAACCTCATCTCAGTGTCTGAGGTCGCAATCCCCTCTAAACGACCTCCACCCCTGCCGTATGCGTGGTCGGACCTCGACCACGATGCCTCGTGTCAAT
Organism: Dietzia sp. IBK-p2-15D; assembly: GCF_057773105.1. NCBI lineage: Bacteria > Bacillati > Actinomycetota > Actinomycetes > Mycobacteriales > Dietziaceae > Dietzia > Dietzia sp. IBK-p2-15D. Next base: position 161,929 of record NZ_JBYMTK010000004.1, on the reverse strand, counting down.
AACGTGCTGGCTATGTACGCAACACTGCACCGAGCCCGGCAGGAATCATGACCGAGCGACAACCACACGCCGGAACCCCGCTTGCCGAAATAACTCTCTACCGGGACGAGGGCCACTTGCTGCCGCTGCGGCATTAGGAAGAGATGGTGGGAACCATAACCGGCTCATCCCAATCGAGGGTGTAGTCGTGGTCTGAATCCGCCGGCCTCGAGCAGGGACCTGGCGATGTAATTGGTGAGGTTGCGGAACCCGAGTGCGGAGCCTCGGAGGTGCTCGAGTCGTCCGTTGATGGCCTCGGTCGGTCCGTTGCTAGTGCCGGGCCGGTCGAAGTAGGCGAGCACGTCGTCGGTCCGCTTCTTCAACGTCCGTCCGAGTTTGGCGACCTCGACCAGGGCCGGCGGGACGCCGGTGCTGACGGAGTCGATCAGCGCGGTCATCAGCTGGCGGCCGCAGCGGCGGTCTTCATGGCGGTAGGCGGCGATCATGCGCTGGTAGATGCCCCAGGTCGCCTCGACCTCGACATGGGCATCGCCGTGGATGGCGGGGTCGAACAGTCGCTGTAGTCGGTCGATCTGCTTGTCGGTGAGCAGGCCAGCGCCGGTGGCCAGGGTCCGCCGTGCGGAGTAGAGAGGGTCGTCCTTGCGGCCGCGGTGGCCGTGGATGGACTGCTGCACCCGGCGGCGACACTCATCGAGCGCCTCGCCAGCCAGGCGCGTGACGTGGAACGGATCCATCACGGTCACTACGTCCGGGAGTTCCTCAACCGCAGCGGTCTTGAAGCCGGTGAACCCGTCCATCGCGATCACCTCGATCCCCTCACGCCAGGCCTCGTCACGCTCAGTCAGCCAGGTCTTGAACGCCTGCTTGGAACGGCCTTCGACCATGTCGAGCAGCCGCGCAGGCCCAGTGCCGTCACGGACCGGAGTGAGGTCGACAATCACGGTGACGTACTTGTCACCGCGCCGGGTGTGCCTCCAGGCGTGCTCGTCGACCCCGACGACCTTCACACCGTTGAGACGGTGCTCGTCATCGATAAGAACACGCTTGCCCTCGGCGAGAACGGCGTCGTTGGCGGTGTCCCACGCGACGTCGAGCGCCTCGGCGATCCGAGCGATCGTCAGGTGCTGCACGACCAGCGCTTCGAGTGCCCACCGCAGCCCGCGGCGCGAGAGCCTCGCCCGCGGCTCGGCCGCCCGGGTAGTGTCTTGGCGCCAGACGTGCCCGCAGCCAATGCAGCGGTAGCGACGCACCGCGACCTCGAGGACGGTGGGTCGCCAGCCCAGCGGCTCATGTGCAAGACGCCGGACGACGGTGTCACGAGGAGTCCCTTCGGCGCCGCAGCGCCGACACCACTCGTCCGATGTGAGAACCCGGCAGGCCAGCACCGCTCGTCCGGGCTCGAGGCGTTGGCCGGTGACGACAAGGTCAAGCTCGTCGAGTCGGCAGAATGTGGTCAAGTCCGGGCAGGTGAAGCCCGCCCGGACGGAAGCGTTGGGCATGTCGACAGTCGCGTCTCACCGTTCGTCCAGAAGGCGTTCTATCTCGCTTTCGCGCATACGTCCTGCCAGCAACGCGATCAGCGCAAGTACGGGTGGAGCGATGCCGGCGATGGTGAAAATCACCGGGATGGGTACGAGCAGCGAGAGCGGTCCTGCGACCGCGATCGAGACCGGCATGAAGGTTATCGAGACGAAGAAGTCGAGGCTCGCGACTCGGCCGATCATGTCGAGCGGCACCAAGCGTTGCAGCAGGGTTCCCCAGATGACGACACCGGCTCCGGTCGCTGCGCCGACGATGAACAGGGCTGCGAGCATCAGGATCAGATTGTCGGCGACGCCGATGACCGCGAGGGGGAGGGTTCCGCCGCCCCAACAGGCGATCATGAACGTGAGGTAGCGACGCGGGAGTTTCAGCGACGACACAACGAGTGAGCCGATAGCCCCACCGATGCCGAATGCGGCGAGAAGGAAGCCGAACGTGGATTCGGCGTCCTCGAACCTGTCGCGAGTGATGAAGGGCAGCAGCACTTCGATCGGTCCCTGGATGATGAGAGCGAGCGAGGATCCGAAAATCAGGGTCCAGAGCAACCAGCGGGTGTGAACCACATAGTTCACGCCTGCTCGAAGGTCGCCCCACACGCTCGTGTGCTGCTCCGGAGACGTGGCCGTGGTCGGCTCGTCGCGTCGGCTGAGGAACAGGGTGAGGATGAACGCGATTGCGTACGAGGCTGCGACGATGACGGCCCCGATGGCGGGGAAGAATATGCCGACGATGACTCCGCCGAGGGCGGGACCGAGGCCCTGCCCCAATGAGGGGCGGAGAGCGCCTTCGAGCCCGTTCGCTGCGAGGAGCTGCTCAGGCGGAAGCACCTGAGGTAAATACGCGCTGTAGGCGGGGTAGAAGAACGCGCTTCCTGCGCCCATCGCGAATGAGGCAACGCCGACGTGACACAGTTCGATCGTCTCGGTGAGGGACAGGACTGCCACCACGATCATCACAGCCGCGGTGCATCCCTGCACGGTGATGATGATGCGGCGTTTGGAGAACCGATCGGCGACAACGCCACCAAGGATCGAGAAGGTGAACAGGCCCAAGCTCATCCCTGTTGCGACCGCTGAGAGCGCGAGCGGGCTGTCATCGAGCGCGAGCACTTGGAAGACCATCACGATGGTCCACATCCCGGTGCCGAAGACCTCGATGCCGACCGCGGCGAACAGGAGGCGATAGTCCCGCGAAGCCAGTGGCCGCAGGGCACGTATCCGGTTGAGGTTCATTTCGCTCATACCAGGGCCTCGCCTTCGACCATCGAAGTCAGTTCGAGGCTCGGCCATTCGTCAACGTCACGGAGCAGCTGCCGATCGTGCGTTGACAGGACGACCGCCGCCGTGGTTGCTCCGAGCGCGTCGGTGAGTTCGTCAACGAGCGCGATGGAAAGGTGGTTGGTGGGTTCGTCCAGGAGCAGCACATGCGGGCGCATCGCGAGCACGAGCGCCAGATCGAGCCGGCGCTGCTGCCCCATCGAGAGCTCACCCACTCGTTTGCCCGCCTCGCGCGGGCGCAGCAGACCAAGCTGAGAGAGCCCGATCGCATCCGACTCCAGCAAAGTGCCTTCGGACACCAGCGCGCCGACGTGCGTGGCGTACACCTCGCTCGCTCTCCGCTCAGGCGGCAGGGTCGTCTCCTGATGGAGAAAGCCCAAGCGCGTGCTCCGAGGCGTTCGAACCGCTCCCGTGTCCGGCGCCAGCTCACCGCCGACCACGCTCAGCAGTGTGGACTTGCCGGCACCGTTCGGGCCGGTCACGACGAGACGGCCGCGGTGGGAGAGTGAGAACGACACTGGCCGGGTCAACCGCCCAGCGACGCTGACCTGATCGACGCTGAGGAGAACCGCCCCAGTGCGTGTGGGGAGGTCGGGGAACCGGAAGAGCTGAGGCGGTTCCGGCACGGTGACGGCGTGGGCTTCCAGTGCTTCCTGGCGTCGGTGCACGTTCTGCACGAGCCCGCTGGCCCGGGTGGCGCGCCCATGCTTGTTGGTGCCCTTCTCTGGTCTCCATCCCGAGACCAATCGGTTCTGCGCGGCGCTGAGACTGTCCTGCAGTCGAGCATGCTCGGCCTGCTGGCGGTCGTAGTCCTGTTCCCAGCGTTCCCGCTCGGCCAGGCGCCCCTCCCGGTAGCCGGCATAGCCATTCCCGTACACGCGCGGCCGATCGTCCGGCGTCGGGTCGAGGTCGACGATGGTCTCCGCGATGTCGGACAGCAGCGCACGATCGTGGCTGACGACGACAACACCCCCGCTCCGCGCTCGGAGCTGCGTGGCCAAGAACCCGAGCCCGCTTCGGTCGAGGTGGTTGGTGGGCTCATCAAGCAGGAGAAAGTCGTGATCGGCGCCCAGAAGGCACGCCAGCCGTACCCGATAACGCTGTCCCACCGAGAGGTCTGCGAGAAGCCTGGTCGTGTCCGTCTCCGCGTCGAGCGCTTCGAGCGCGATCTGCACGCGCCGTTCGGCATCCCACGCATCGAGCGCTTCGGCATGTTCCAACGCGGCCGCGTACTGCTCCTCCGCCCGGTCCGTGTTGTCCGCGAGAGCGAGAGCGGCGGCGTCGAGTGCCTCCAACGCGGCCAGAGGTTCGGCGATCGCCTCCGTGACCGCCTGTCCAACAGTTCGACTGTCAGTGGCGGTCATCTCTTGCTCGGCAACACCGATCGTGCCGATGCACTGGACTGTTCCGGAGTCCGGGGCCAGGACGCCAGCGAGCACCTGCAGGAGCGTCGATTTCCCCCGCCCGTTCTCGCCCACGATCGCGACACGCGATGAGAAAGTGAGGGTGAGGTCGACATGATGGAGAACGGGCGTGGCTCCGCGCATTAAAGACACGTCGGAAGCGATGAGCTGCGCGCGCTGGCGCGCCGGATGACGGTTTGTCGGGGTGAGCATTGAAGTCCTTCGAGACGACGCACCACCGGCCACGAACAGGCAGATAGGTACGCAACTGACGGCGACCCAGAAGGGTCAGAACGCGCGGCCGCCGCAGACTCGGAATACTCAACGAGCGCGGTGGGCCTACTCAGCCGTCACAGGAAGTACAGATGCACGGAAAAAGTGTACCGCATGCCGCCGGTATGTCTTCCTGCAGCCGATCTGCTGCCACGTTAGGCGACGGACGGGGCCCAGCTGTTCGACTGGCTGGCACCTCGAACTCGACCACGCAGTCCTCGTCTAACATTGCCGAACCCCGCGCCCGCAACCACTGGTCCCGCCGGTATGGCTGAGGGTGCCCTGCGCAACACCGCGACCCGATGGGCTTGGCCCACGAGTCGTCTGAGCGGCCGCGTCACCGCGCGCCGCGGCACGTCGAACGGGTCGTCAAAGGCGATCAGTGGTCGGCTCGAGCACCTCCGCGCGAGCGCGCTCGGGTCTCGCATTCTCACCAAGCACATCGCCAGGAGACTGCCCACGTCCGAAGGCCAAGGCCCGACTACACCCTTGATTGGGATGAGCCCCATAACCGGCATGTGGTGAGTTTCCGGTTGCCCGCACGCTCTAAGTGGTCTGATGACAACGCTGCTGCCGACCGTCCTCAAAAAACCGTTCAGCAGCACTAAGCCGACCGAGGACGTGCGGAACAATCCCAGATCTCGCCAAGCTGTGAGATAACCCACTGGCCACACTGGGGAAGGGGCTGGCGCAGTACTAGGTGACATCTGATCTGGCTTGCCGTTGGAGCGGTCGCGGGGGCGACGCAGCACCGTGGGGCAGTCCACTTCGCCGGCGACGACGGCGTACACCCGCCCCAGCCCTCGTCGGTGACACCGGTCGAGTACTAGCCCAGCCACTTACCAGGCTGGTGGCCCCGGCCCTTGAGTGCGGGCAGGGCTGGGTCTTGAACTCGGCGCCCGGAATGTGGGGCAGGGGGTCGAGGTCGACGCGGGTCGGGTGGTGGAGAGTGGCAGTCATGGCGGCCTCCAAAGGTTGGGGTGGGTTGCTGACTCCACCCTCTGCCCCCCTAGTTCCAGGTGCAGCAGTCGTCGTCGACAGGTGCGAACGTCACCATCCGGTCCCGCCCGGCCGGTCCGGACTGCTACAACATGGGCATCTACCTTGGAGGTCAGTGTGCGTTCTGTAGTCGCGGTCGTTGCCGCAGTGATGCTGGTGTCGGGGTGCTCGTCGAGCACCGAACAGGAAGCGTCAGAACCGGCATCGCCGACAAGTGCGGCGTCGAGCTCCACCAAGTCATCGCCATCACCGACGACGTCGGACAGCGACGAGTACATGGGCGCCGGCGAGATGATCGAGCAGCCGGCAGGAAAGGGCGGACTGATCGGCTGCACGGGCCGCGATGACTGCGACGTGGAGTTCGACGTCAACTCCGTGTCCCGCCACTCCTGCGACTCCTACTCCCCAGAGGGCGACTACGAGCTGGTGCGCGTGGAGATCGAGGCCAGGGCCCGCCAGGAGATCTCCTACCCGGATGCACTGGACGTGTTCAATCTCGGCTCCTGGTCGGCACTGACCAACGACGGCTACACCTTGCGCTCACTCGACGTCACCGCGAACTGTCCAGGGTCGGACTATTCACTGCTCATGTACGGCATCAACGCTGGGGAGAAGGTACGCAACACCATCGACTTCGTAGTCCCCACCAACGTCGCCAAACTGCAGCTTCAGCCCGCCGCCCTCGACGGCGGCGGCTGGAACTGGGAGATCACCGACTAGGCCTGGCAGAAGGCCTACCGAGACACCGGGCCGATTGGGCCGTTTTTCTTACCCACCGGCACCCGAACGGCCGCGCAACGTCCCGATCCGAATCGCCGTCAAAGGGCCCCTTTGCCGAGAATGTGTATCAATGCACTCGAGACCCGAAGGAGATGCCTGTCATCAGTCTCGACACCCACCCTGTGGCACAGCCGGAACGGCGAACCCTCATCCGTCCCGCACTGGTGTACCCCAAGAGACCAGGGCATGTTGCCGCCATGTCTGCAAATTACGTGCAGTTGTGGCCCTACTGCGTTGGCTCAGGCTCGCGGCAACGCTGGCGTGCCGAGGTCGCTGAGCGAAGGCTTCATCATCCAAAAGCTTCATCCAAGAGATACCAGTGAACACCGTTTTGTAAGACTGTCGTCATGACTTCTGTGCATGAGGTGATTGAGGCGTCCCACCGTGGTGCGCGAGCGGCACATCGCGGTTGAAACTCTCGGATTGAACCACGCCCCGGCGAACGCACTCCTGCCGGACCTTAACCAGTTCAAAACGGACAAATCGCCTCCATCCGATCCGAAAGGCCGAAGCAGCCAATGCGTCTGAACGCAAGCAGGACTGTCAACTGGAACGACACCACCACTCATACCGGCGTCACGACGGACAAAGTCTTCATCGGGCCCGACCCGATCGGGCTAGGAGGCGTACAGGTCGCCGTTGGACAGTCGGCGGCCCCGCCCGCCCGGCAGACACTTCGCGACCTGTTCAATGCACGTCGCGGCAAGACCCAGCTGCAGCTCGTCGTTGCCATCGTCAACGGTTCCACGACTCATCTCTTCGGTCCGGACCCGCAGGCACAGCCCATCGAGTTACCCACGGAACAGGCGCAACGGCAACTCCAATCAGTGCTTGAGGAACCTGATGCCTTAGCGGCGACCGACCGAATCACCGGCTTCCGCAAGGCTCACGTCTCCACCGCTGTCGCCGGCTTCACGAACAGCGGTCTCTTCGCCACCCATCACCTGACTCAAAACGTTCCACAGCGACACGACTGGGGCGACCTCAATCGTGTCGGCGAAGCCCTTCTCACCGCCCGCGGACAACAGCTCATTAGCGCTCTTGGATTTAAGACCAAGCCCGCGACCGGCGGCACTGTCCTGCTATCGACCCCCACTGATGCGTCACGCGCGGTTGCGGTGCTGCTCGACGACGCCGAGCACTTCGACTCCAAGAGCCCTCGCTTCCAGCTGTCTCCTGTCGCCTATGGCCTTGCAGTTGCGGCCCAGCAGGATGTCCCATGGCTGGTCGTGCTGCGCAAGGATCAGATCCGTCTCTATCCTGGCCGGGACGGTGTTGGTGTCGGGTCCAAGGGGCAGGCCGAAACCTACTTCGAGATTGACCTGTCTACGGTCGACGCCGCCTTCGCTGGGCTACTGCCCCTGGTATTCACCGCAGACGCGCTGGCCGTAGCGGGCACTACAGACCAATTGCTCGACGAGAGCAGCCGGTACGCCACCGAACTCGGAGATCGACTTCGCGAACGAATCTACGAGGAGATTATTCCTTCGCTCGCTGTCGAAGTCACCCACCAGCTCGCCAAACACGCCCAATTACGGCTCGACGCCGATGGTCTGGCGACCGCGTACCGAGTCACCCTGCGCATCCTCTTCCGCCTCCTGTTCCAGGCATACGCCGAAGACCGCGGGCTCCTACCGTCGGGCCGAAACGAAGGCTTCGACGCGAACAGCCTGAAAACCAACGCTCAGCGCCTCATCAGCACCGCTGACCACGAGTTCGGCGACTCCACCACCCTGTGGCGCGACCTGACCCAGGTTTGGGACGCCATCGACAAAGGCAATGCCCAATGGCAGATCCCCCCCTACAACGGAGGCCTGTTCTCCTCAGACCCTGAACGATCGCCAGACGGCGCGTTGTTCACCAGAATCCAGATCCCGGACCGAGCGATGGGGCCAGCCCTCAAGCACCTACTGATCGACACCACCCGCGATGGCGTCGATGGGCCCGTGGACTTCCGGTCCCTCAGCGTGCGCGAGTTCGGCACGATCTACGAGGGCCTGCTCGAAAGCTCACTGTCCAAGGCCGAACAAGACCTCACCCTCGATCGTGACAGCGCTTGGGTTCCCGCTAAGCAGGGCGACGAGGTCTACGTCAGAGCGGGAGCGGTGTATTTCCACAGTGCCTCGGGTGAACGTAAGGAAACCGGCTCCTATTTCACACCAAAGGTCATCGTCGACCACCTCATCGAACGATCTCTCGTACCGTCTCTCACATCACACTTAGAAAAGATCGCCGACCACCTCAACAAGGGTGACGCGGCGGCAGCGGCCCGAGATTTTTTCGACTTCCGTGTTGCAGATCTTTCCATGGGATCGGGCCACTTCCTCGTGGCTGCAGTAGACAAGATCGAAGCACTGATGCGTGCCTTCCTCACCCAGCACGCCGTGCCGGGTGTGACTGACGAACTGCTCCGACTTGCCGGCGCAGCCAAGGAAGCTCTGGGAACTGACGATGTCGCCAAGTCCGAGGTCGACGAAATCGGTCTGCTCCGGCGGCAAGTAGCCCGCAGATGCATCTATGGGCTCGACACCAACCCGATGGCAGTCGAGCTCGCCCGTCTTGCGCTCTGGATCCACACTTTCGTGCCCGGCCTACCGATGAGCAACCTTGACCACGGTCTCATCAACGCCGATTCTCTGACCGGGATCGGAACGGTCGACGAGGCTCTGGACGTCCTGCACCCTGGCCGTACCCCCGGCCAAAGTGGGTTCTTCGACGACGTTGTCACCGATACTCTCGTCTCCGCCAAGACACTCCTAGTCGACCTCGCCAACGCGGGTGAGGCCAACAAGGCCGAGATCGAGGAGTCCGCGCGGCTCCTCGACCAGGCGCGTCAGGCTTCAGCACCGGCGGAACGTGTGTTTGACGTCGCAGTCGCTGCACGCGTCGGAGCCGTCGACGCCGGCTTGATCTTCACTCAGGACGACATCATCAGACTCGCCCGTACCCCCAAGGTGACGCAGACCGTCCAAGATCTGCGGCCGGCACACATGCCGGTCCTCTTCCCTGAGGTATTTCTCCGCTCTAACCCGGGCTTCGATGTCCTTATCGGAAACCCGCCATGGGAAGAACTCATGGTTGAGGAACCCAAGTTCTGGCTCCGCGTCCGCCCCGGTCTGCTCGGCCTTAAACCAGCGGCCATGAAAGCAGAGGTCGCGCGATTGCGCACCGAACGTCCGGACATGGTGGAAGAGCTGGAAAAGCTCGTCGAGGTCGTCGGTAAGGTCCGCCAGACCATGCTCAAAGGCCCCTACCCCGGACTCGGGACCGGAGATATTGACCTCTACCAGGCCTTTGCTTGGCGCTTCCTCAAACTGCTCAGAGATGAGGGACATTCGGGTGTGGTCATGCCGCGCTCCATCTTGAACGCCGCTGGACCCAGCCTTTGGCGTGAGGCCAGTTTTGCGGCAGGCGATCTACAGGCGATTACTCTTGTAAACGAGCGACAGTGGATCTTTCCGATCGATCCTCGGTACTCAATCGCGCTCATCGTTTTCCAGAAGCGCAACGCACCATCTGGGTACGTGCAAGTATCTGGCCCCTACTTCGATGAAAAGTCGTTCCTAGCAGGCCGTGACACTCTCGGCAAAATCGAGGTGGCGGCGTTAAAGGTGACGACCGGATCAACGATCCCCCAGATTGCGAGCCGCCAGTCCGCCGAGATCCTCAACGCCATCCGCAAGGCTCCGAGGTTGGACTCGCGCAGACCAGACTGGGATTTCCGGCCAGTGGCCGAGTTTCATGCGACCAACGACCGCTCCACATTTGATGCGGGAGCAGCAGGCACTGTCCCGGTATTGGGTGGCGCCGGCTTCGAGATTTGGAATCCAAGTACCGGCGAGGTGTACGCCCACGGGGATCAGTCCAAGATCGAGGCCGCCTTGCAGACGAAACGGAAGCGTCAAATCAAGCTCAAAAGTTCCGCATTCCACGGTCTGCCCCCAGAGTGGGCGGGAAATCGGGAAACGTTGCCGATGCGTCGACCGCGCATCGCGTTCCGGGACATCGCGCGGTCGACAGACACCCGCACAATGATCGCGGCGCTAGTGCCGCCGACCGTCGCACTGACGAACAAGGCGCCCTACTTGTATAGACGCGAAGGATCAGCGGCCGCGGAGGCCTACCTTCTCGGTGTCCTATCTTCGATACCGCTCGACTGGTACGCCCGCAAGTACGTTGAGCTGGGAATGAACCTGCACATTCTTAACGGCCTGCCCATCCCTGCGCTCGATGCCGAGTCGTCGATTGCCACGCGGATCATCCAGGTCGCCGGCCGGCTCGCAGCAGTCGACGAGCGATACGAAGGCTGGGCCAACGAGGTGGGCGTCCCGGTCGGGTCGGTGACCACACCGACAGAGAAGGCCGATCTCGTTGCCGAACTCGATGCACTGGTCAGTCTCCTCTATGGGCTGACCGAGGTCCAGGTCGAGCACCTCTTCAAGACCTTTCACCGTGGCTGGAACTATCAATCGCGACTGGTAGCAGTCCTCGACCACTACGCACGCTGGAAGAGCCAAGCATGACGCAACTGCCAGACTTCGCAACCAACCACCTCGCAGGCGAGGCCACGGTCCGCGTGGCGGACCGGGTGAACGAGCTATTCCGGCTGCTTAGGGAAAACAAGGTGAGCCCGCCGCCCGTCGCGATCGCAACGGCATACATTAACCCTGGCGGGTTTGCCCTCCTTGCTGACGAGCTGGAGCGAGCCCCTCGGGTCCGTCTGCTGCTCGGAGCAGAACCGGAGCAAAGCGCGGTCCGAGCCGTCAGCGCCCATGATGCGACCATGGAGTCTCGAATCAGCGCTGCGGTCGAACAGCACGACGACTGGCTTGCCATGGAACGAGACACCATGGGCTTCGCGCGACAGCCAAACGCAGACGCCCGACGGATGGTGGAGTGGCTGCGCGGTCTTAACTCGGACGGGACGGCACGGGTGGAGGTTCGGCGGTTCACCGGTGGCTTCCTCCACGGCAAGGCATACCTGGTGGAGGACTCCGCGACCCAGGCTGCGATCGCAGGCTCTTCGAACATGACCTACGCAGGTCTGGCACTGAATGCCGAGCTGAACCTAGGAACCGGCGGAGGCACTCATGCTGCTGCCAAAGTGCAGGAGTGGTTTGAAAGCTTCTGGGCAGCGAGTGATCCGTACGATCTGGCCGAGTTGTACGGGCGGTTGTGGGACCCACATGACCCGTGGCTCATCTACTTGCGGATGCTGTGGGAGCTGTACGGAGCGCACCTGGACGACGAGAATCCGCATGTAAAGACCGGTCTCAACTTGACCCGGTTCCAGGCCGACGGGGTTGTGCGGATGGAGAGGCTGCTGGACGAGCACGGCGGCGTGCTCGTCGCTGATGAGGTCGGTCTCGGAAAGACGTACTTGGCCGGTGAGGTCATCTACCGGACTGCCAATATCAATCGGCAACGCGTACTCATAGTGGCCCCAGCTGCGTTGAAGACGTCTATGTGGGGGCCGTTCCTGCACGAGCACGATTTCTCCAGGTGGGTGCAGGTCTATTCGTACGAAGAGGTACGCAATCGACTCGATCCTGGTCACCCAGGTCATCACGCGTTCATGCAGGAGATCGAGGACTATTCCCTGGTCGTGATCGACGAAGCACACAACCTACGCAACTCTTCCGCACAACGGTCGGGGGCGGTGGACCGCGTCATCACCGCCGGAAGCCAGCCAAAAAAGGTCGTGCTGCTGACCGCGACACCGGTCAACAACTCGCTTGCTGACCTTGAGACATTGATCAAGTACTTCATCCGGGACGACGCTCGATTCGCGTCCCTCGGCATTCCCAGCATCCGGGAGTACATCCGCCATGCCCAGGCGGTCGACCCCGCGAACCTCACCCCCGAGCACCTATTCGATCTGATGGATCAGGTGGCAGTCCGCCGCACCCGCAAGTTCGTCAAGGAGCACTACAGCAACGAGCTGATCGTCGGCGCAGACGGGAAGACGACCACGATCAAGTTCCCCCAGCCGAAGGTGCGCCGTCTCGACTACGACGTCCATGAGAACGGGCTGGAGCTCATTGACGCGATGGTCTATGCCCTCGATGACCCCACCGATCCCCACGCGCCCACGGCGTGGGAAGACCGCTCCCGGGACCCCAAGCGTCTGATGCTTGCCCGGTACCTATCCAGCATGTACACCCTTGATCAGGACCTGCTGGAGTACCAGATCACCAACGTTGGCCTGCTTCGCTCCGGGCTGTTGAAACGGCTCGAGTCGAGCCCTGACGCACTACACGCGTCGCTTGAGCGCATGCTCATGTCCCATGAGTCATTCTTGGGCGCCTTGCACCGTGGATATGTCCTGAAGGGAGATGCGCTCAACGACTGGGTCTCCTCAGACTCCGACGACCTTGACGCATTCGTGGAGGCATTCGACGACGACGACCAGGTAGACGCAGCCAGCGGCTACCACGTGGCTGAACTTGTAACAGACGTGCAATCCGACATCGCTCTTCTACGCCATTTGAGCGATCTCGCCAGCAAGGCCATGGGCGGGACGGAACCGAAGATCGACAAGCTCATCGCGGAGCTCACCCAGATCGCCGAGCAGGCTCGTCGCATCGACGCACGCGGCGTGTCTCACGGGGACCGACGCAAGGTCATCATCTTCTCCGCGTTCTCCGACACGATCATCGCAGTCCATGAGGCTGTCGTCGCAGCGATCAACACGGCACCGCCTGGGTCACCGTTGAGTGATTTTCAGCGCAGAGTCGCACCTCCAATTATGGGCGCCTACGCCAAGGTGCACGAACGGGGCGAGTCCGGTGGCGTCGACCAGGGCGGACGTGCTTCCACCATCGCCGGATTCGCACCCAGGACAGCTGGCCCGCGCAACGCCAACGGGGAACCCACGGCCAAGGACGAGTACGACATCGTGTTCGCCACCGACGTCCTCGCTGAGGGGATGAACCTGCAGCAGGCCGGACAAATGATCAACTACGACCTGCCGTGGAACCCGATGCGAATCGTCCAGCGACACGGCCGAGTCGACCGCATCGGATCCCAGCACGACTACGTCCACCTTGGACTGTTCTTTCCCAGTGACAGACTGGACGACTTGCTCCGTCTCGAGGAACGACTCCAAAATAAACTCGCACTAGCTGACGCCGCCGTCGGCGCTGGAGAAGTCCTGCCGGGCCGCGGACCTGGTCACGAGGTGAATCTAACCGACGATCAAGTCACCGACGAGTTCGAAAAACTCCTCGACGCTGGCGGTTCCAGCGCATCTCTGTCTGGAGAAGAGTACCGGCGCCGACTCTACGGATCCTTCACCACAGACACGACGACCAAAACCGAGATCACCTCCCTCCCCTACGGCTCCGGAAGCGGATTTGAGAACCCAGCCGCAGGCGGCAATGGTTACGTCTTCTGCATCCGCCTTGGGGACAGCCACAAACCCTGGTTTCGATACGTGGCAGTTGACGAGAACTGGAGCCTCGCCTACGACGACACGGGGAACCCGCGGATCTCTGGCGACACACTGATCTCACTGCGCGTTGCCGACCCCGGCAGTGCCAGCACTCCGCGTTGGCTCGATGAACTTGTTTACGATCGAGCCTTCGATGCCTGGGAGGTCGCACGCACCGATGCTTTCAATGCCTGGAGCCAGCTCACCGACCCGAACGCGTTCCAGCCCGAAATGCCGTTGTCCTTCCGCGACGCTCACCAACTGGTCTTCCGTGCCGGCGGGTATCTTGGGCGAGACAGACAGATCGAACTCGCCAAACGACTCCGCAGCGTCCCCTCCGCAAAGGTCTCCCGCCGGATGCGTCATGCCCTCAACGAAGGACGCACGGACGAAGAACGCATCGCCCTGATCACCGACGTTCTGGAGGAAGCCGGGATCACCGCACCCCCACCACGCGAACCGCTCCCCGACATTGAGCTCCACGAGGTCCGGCTAGTGACCTGGATGGCCGTGCGAGGCACCCGCAAATCTGACCCCGGGACGGCCCCATCTCATTCGTGAGCAGTAGGTGCATCGGTAGGGCATCAACAACGGCCAGCCTAGCTCCACCAGGGGATCTGCCGCAGTCTCCAGCTGGAGAGTCGATAGTGTCGATTATGTCGTTTTCACTGGTCAAAGCGTCAAGGCCCAGAGGACGAGCTACTTCCTATCGACTCGCTGCCGGCGAGTGCGTCCTCGCTGAGTCAACTATGTATCGGCTGTCGGTGGGCCGGGCCAGGCTTGACATACCTTGCGAGCTAAATGCGATGAACGGGCGCGAATATCAGTGACTGTCCAATCGTTGGGGTGGTCCTCAACGATCTCCTTGTTGAGGACCATCAGACTGAACGTGTTCAGAAGTGACCGCTTTCCGACGCCAGGGTTAGGTCCGTCGGGATCCACCCTGGCGGCGTCCTCATCGGTCCAAGGCCGGTTGGACAGCGACCCGTTGAGCTTATTGGTCACGAGCGTGAGGTTGCCCAGGCAGTTGAGTTCGTATTCCACCTCGGATTCTTCCTCTTCCGTTCGTGGCGGATCGGTCTCCCAGTGGCGCCGCCACCCTTGGGGGAAGACGTGTTCGATGTCTAGCGTGCCCTGGATCGCGACTGACTCATGTCTTTCCGTGCGCAGTTGTTGTTCCACCCCCTGGAGGATCACACGCAAGCGGTTCTGCCGAATGTTGCCATACATTCGCAGCGTCGGAATCCTGTCGGTGACCTCTTTATCGTCAGGCCAGTAGCGTGTGTTGGCCTTCTGCCCGGCCAGCTCGCTCTTGAGGCGATCGCCGATCGCCTCGTCCTCGCAGTCCCGTACGGACTGCAAGAGCGAGACGACCATCTTGTTAACGTCCTTCATCGTCAACCGCAGCAACGTCCGACGGACAACCCAGCTCTCCATCGCATCCAACGCCACAGCGGCTTGTTTCGGAGGCACGTTGAAGGCTGACGACGCCAAACGCATCAGCAGGGGAACGAACGTCGCGAGTTCGAAGGTTCCTACGACTGTGTCGTAGAACCGGCCTACGGCGTCAGTTCCGCTCTGAGTAGACAGCTTCCGGTACAGAAGTGAATCTGATTGCAGCTGTTGCAGCAGCTGCTCAGCTTCGTCGCCCGACGTCATCATCTTCGCTCCGTACTGACGGAAGCGAGCGAACACATCATCGGTCAGAACTTCCGCGTTGGTACGCATTGTCAGCCAGTACTGCAGAAATGTGTCGATTCTGGATCGCAGGTGGCGGCCCTGGCTGACTTCCTCGCGCCACCAGTCGTCTTCAAAATCGACCCAATAGGTATCGGCCCAGTTCTCGACGTCCGCGTTGAGTTCATCTCCTCGGGAGAAGACCCAGTTCTTGATCAGATCGGCCTTCAGTAAAGGGGTGCCCCGATCGTTGAGCGTCTCGAAGATCAACTGGTCATCGTCGCTACCGTCTAGGTTGATGCTGACGACCTGCAGCTTTGTTTCGAGGACGTCCGTAAGCGCTGTCACCCGCTCCTCGGTGCTACCTAGCGTGTCCGGGTCAGTCGCCGAGAGCCATTGGGCGATTTCAGAGCGGAAGTAGTGGTGCGCTTCGAGCACTCGATGGTCGTCTCCGCCACCGGGAACTGCACCGGACATTGCCGCGACAAACGCTTCGCGGTCGCCACGACTGGGCCATAGTTTGAACTGCTTCTCGGTCCCTTGGAAGCGGCGCGCCTTGTTGGTGGTCAGTTCAGCGAGTGCCTCGGCCTCATCTTTGAAGTCGTCGAGGTCTTCGAGTTCGGCCCTTGCGGCGTCCAAAAGCAGTTGCAGAGTGGTCAGGCGCTGCTGACCATCGACCACTTCGTAGCGAACCACGTCCCCGGAGTAGGCCGATTTCGACTTCAGGACCACGGCCCCTAGGAAATGTGCTGACTCCTCATCGACGGGTACGTTCTGCCGTCGAGCGGTGATGAGCCGGTCAGCTAGACGGCGAATGTCCTCCCACAGCGGACTCCACTGATTGTCTTCATTCCACACATAGGGCCGCTGATAGACCGGCACCTCGTATTGGACAGTGACGTCAAACAGGGCGCGGGGGGCAAGAGCTTCAGCCTTCACCCCCTACAGGGTAGGCGGGAGGTGTGACAGTTCCGAACGTTCGTGGGAACGACGTCACCAAAGTCCTCAAGCCCCGGGCGACAGGAGTGCCAACTGCCACGCGCCGATAATGTTGCATTCCGTCATATCTGCTGGTCACGAGCAATCTAGAGGCTCCACTGTTACTGTCTCGGCATGTGTGGTCGGTACTCGGTAGCCATTTCCGGCTCGGCTCTAGTTGGGGAACTCGATCTCGATGGGGCCGATCCCGATTTCGAGTGGTCGCAGACCTATTCGGTGGCTCCCCGTACGCGGGCACCAGTTATCCGGGATCGCCTGATCGACGATCAGCGGGTGCGTGAGGCGTTCCTACCGACATGGGGCTTGCGCCCGTCTTGGGTCAAGGAAAAGGGCCCACGGCCGATCAATGCTCGTCTCGAGGGCGTGGCAACCAACGGCATGTTCCGCTCGGCGTTCGCTTCCGCCCGAATCGCAGTTTTAATGACTGGCTACTACGAGTGGCAAGAGGCCCTCGAAGACGGTAAGAAGGTCAAGAATCCCAGCTACGTCCACTCCCCAGGCGACGAACTACTGCTCGCAGCTGGACTGCTCGCCTTCCACCGAGACACCGGCGACGAAGAGTGGCAGACGACGTTCACGATCATCACCCGCACCGGTGAAGATGCCGCGGGCGAGGTCCACGACCGGATGCCGGTCTTCCTGACCCCAGCCGCCTGGGACACCTGGCTGACCCCGGAGAAGATCGCCAAGGATCAGGCCTCCGACTTGCTTGACCTGCTTGATATCGAGTCCCGAACAGTCGCGGCGACACTGCGGACCCGTCCGG
Organism: Dietzia sp. IBK-p2-15D; assembly: GCF_057773105.1. NCBI lineage: Bacteria > Bacillati > Actinomycetota > Actinomycetes > Mycobacteriales > Dietziaceae > Dietzia > Dietzia sp. IBK-p2-15D. Next base: position 144,781 of record NZ_JBYMTK010000004.1, on the reverse strand, counting down.
TGTCCCGAGCGGTCAACAACGTGCGCACGTTGAATCGCCACGATCCGAGCCTGATCGAAGCTGCGCACTAGCCCGGAGGTGTTATCTCTCGCCCGTTCGCGAGCAATTTGTGCCTCAGCTCCCTTGCGCCTGCCGCGCTCGGTACCTGCGGCCGACGCAAGCGCTGTCCAGTGGAGGCGCCGATCCGGTAGCGGGGTTTGCCGTCGGCGCCGTTGCGGTAGCGGCGGGGGTTGCGTGCCAGTCGTCGCAGGTCGTGCAGTAGCTCGGCGGCCCTATCTTCGCCTAGCTCGGTGACTGCGAGTCGGTAGACGCCGCGGGCTCCCCAGTCGGGTTCTGGGAGGCCAGCGACTACGCGGTGCCAGCGCATCAGCTCGAGGAAGTGCGTTTCGCCTGCCTGGTCGGCCGCTTGTCGGATTCGGTCCACCAGCTCGTCCACGCCGGCACCGTATCCGGCCCCTCCGACACCGGTTGTCAGTGCAGGTCGCGGGCGGCGATGAGGCCGGAGATGAAGTCGGCGGCCCTGTCTGCTTCGGCGTCGGTGAGGTCGTATGCGACACCCGCAACGAGAGTGCGCGAGGGGCCGAGCGGTTGAAGGCCGAGACTCACTCGGGTGGTGGCCGACAGGGCTGCGCGGTCGGCGATGTACGCAGCGGTGCAACCCAGAGCATCGGCGATGGCTGCGAACTGCTCGCGGTTCATTGTCGGAGGGTGAGCCGGACGGCCTCGGGCGGCGGGGACCTGGCCCCGTTCACAAATGCTCATGTGGCTCCCGCTTACGCCGACGGCGAGCGCCAGCCTGAGCTGCGTCAGCCCGGCTTCCAGACGAACGGTGCGGATGGCCCGCCCCAGTGACCTCGCCTCAGCTGGCGTCATTGCCCCTCCCCCTCCGTGTCGGGTCGGATCTCAGCTACGACTGACCAGTGCCCGTCCTCCTGGGCGGCCGACACCACGGACGCCTCGGCCCCGTCGAGGAGTCCGAGGTTTTGCAGGCGACGGTCGAGGTCGATGTGAGCGTGCAACTCACTCGGCCCGGTCCCGATGAGGTACATGGTCGCCATCGTGCCCGGTGCTACGACTGTGCGGGCACCGCTCCTGCCGGGTACGCAGATCTGCAAGCGCCCAACAGTTCTAAGATAGTCACATAAACCCGCTCTCCGCGGCGTGGGACCTGGGCGCGTGGTCGTGGCCGGCCGGGCGACGTGCCGCGTTCGCCAACGACGTCGACCGGAACCTGCTCGCCGTCGCAGCGTCGGTCAACACCGGCAAGAGCGACTCGACCCCGGCGGACTGGCTACCCCCGGATCCCGGTCGACACTGCTTCTACGCCTCCCGGTACCTCACCGCGGCCGTCGCCTACGGCCTGCCGGTGACGAGGGCCGATCATGACGCTCTCGCGGGCGCGATCCGGCGGTGCCCGCCCGGCCCGTAGGGCCCGGCGTCAGTGGCGGTCCGGGCCCCCGCCGGAACGCCCGCGGAAGCCACCACCGCGGCGGTCGTCGTCACCGCGGCGGAAGCCCCCACGGTCGTCGCGCTTCTCGTCACGGCCGCCGCGCCGGTCACCACGGTCACCACGGTCATCGCGTCGGGGTCCGCCGCCACGCGGCTTGCCGCCCCTGTCGTCCCGGAACGACGACGGACGACCCGACGGAGCGCCGGAGTCGGGGCGGATGTCGATCTCGGAACCTCCGACCCGGATTCCCTTCATCGAGTTGAGCTGGTCCGCGGGGAGATCCGCCGGCAGCTCGACGATCGAGTGGTCGAACCGGATCGAGATCCGTCCGATGTCACCGCCCCGGAGCCCGGCCTCGTTGGCCAGGGCGCCCATGATCGAGCCGGGCTTGACGTTGTTCCGCTTACCCACGGCGATCCGGTACTGCCCCATGTTCTTGCCCGACCGCGACGGACGCGGCCCGTCCGAGAAGTCGCGTGCCGGCCGCTCGCGACGGTCGTCCCGGCGCGGCGGGCGCTCGGGCTCCCGCATGAGGAAGTCGTCCGAGTTCCGCGACTGGGTCGCCAGAGCGGCGGCGATGTCTGACATCGAGACCGAGTGCTCGGAGGCGTACTCCTCCACCAGTCGGCGGAAGAGCGCGATGCTCGGGTCCTCGAGGCTCTCGGTGATCGACTGTGCGAACTTGGCCATCCGCATCTCGTTGACGTCGTCCACGCTCGGGAGCTGGATCTCGGTCAACGGTTGGCGGGTGGCCCGCTCGATCTGGGAGAGGAGCCGGCGCTCGCGCGGGGTGACGAAGAGCAGCGCCTCACCGCTCCTACCGGCGCGACCGGTCCGGCCGATCCGGTGGATGTAGGACTCGGTGTCGTGCGGGATGTCGTAGTTGACGACATGGCTGATCCGGGGGACGTCGAGACCTCGGGCGGCCACGTCGGTGGCGACGAGGATGTCCGTGCGACCGTCCTTCAGCGCCTCGATCGTGCGCTCACGCAGGTTCTGCGGGATGTCGCCGTTGATGGGCGCGGCGGAGAACCCCCGTGCACGGAGTCGCTCTGCCAGCTCCTCGGTGGCGGACTTCGTCCGGACGAACAGGATCATCGCGTCGAAGTCCTCGACCTCGAAGATCCTCGTCAGAGCGTCGAGCTTGTCCCGGTGGTTGACCAGGACGTAGCGCTGCGTGATGTTCGGCGCGGTCGACGTCTTCGACGCCACCTTCACCTCGGTCGGATTGGTGAGGTACTTCTGCGAGATCCGCCGGATGGCGGCGGGCATGGTCGCGGAGAACAGGGCCACCTGGGTCGTCTCCGGGGTGTCCGACAGGATCCGCTCGACGTCCTCCTGGAACCCCATCGCGAGCATCTCGTCGGCCTCGTCCAGGACGAGGTGCCGCAGACCCGACAGGTCCAACGTGCCCTTCTTCAGGTGGTCGATCACACGCCCCGGGGTGCCGACGATGATCTGCGCACCGCGCCGCAGCCCCGAGAGCTGGATGCCGTAGGCCTGCCCGCCGTAGATGGGCAGGACGTTCACCTGCGGCATGTTCGCCGAGTACGTGACACAGGCCTCGGCGACCTGGAGGGCGAGCTCTCGGGTCGGCGCCAGGATGAGGGCCTGGGGGCTCTTCACCGCCGGGTCGATCAGCGACAGGATGGGCAGCGCGAACGCGGCGGTCTTACCGGTGCCGGTCTGTGCCAGGCCGACCACGTCACGCCCCTCGAGGACCAGCGGGATCGTCGCGGCCTGGATGGCGGAGGGGACTTCGTAACCCACGTCCCTGACCGCCTGCGCGACGGCGGGGGCCAGCCCCATGTCGGCGAACGTCACCTCGGGCTCGTCCTCACCGCCGGCTGCAGGGGCGGCGGCGCCGGTGCGCGCGGGCGCGGCCGTGTCCGCAGCGCCGTTGTCCGCGGCGCCATTGTTCGCGGCGCCGTTGTCCGCGGCGGAGGCTGGTTCGGGATTGCTGGCGTCGGTGTCGACCTCGTCGCCGGCGGTGGCGGTACGGTCCTCGTCGTTGTTCTCCATGAGGTTTTACATTCTACGGCGTCCGGGGGCTGTTGAGCGACACGGCTGCCGCAGGTCACTCCCCCGTGGTCACCGGGTTCGTGGCCTCACGGGTCTCCTCGGCGATGATCCACGGGATCGCGGCCCCCAGTAGGAGCACGCCGGACACCGCGAACCCCGCCTTGTAGCCCAGCAGGTCCACCACCAGTCCCACCACGACCGGTCCCAGGATCGCTCCGGAGTCGCTGGCCATCTGGAAGGTGGCGAGGACCTTGCCGCCTGCCCGGTCCGCGCCGATCACGTCCGCGACAGCGGCCTGTTGCGACGGGTTGAGGATCCCGGCCCCCATCCCGGCGATGACCGAGGCCGCCACGAGCAACGGCACGGTGTCACACCAGCCCAGGACGAGGGTGGTGACACCGGAGATCACCAGACCCAGGATCACCATCGGACGTCGCCCGTACCTGTCGGACAACCACCCGGCCGCGGAGACCACCGAGGCGGTCCCCACGGCGAACGACGCCAGCGCGGTGCCGGCGATACCGGCGCCGGCATCGAAGTTGGCCGCGGCGAACAGCGGGACGATGGCGACCCGCACACCGAACGAGGTCCACCCGTTGACGAAGCTGGAGATCAGCGCGGCGCGGTACCCGCTGTGCCGTAGCGCCTCGGCGACCGGGAGGGGTTCCTGCTCGGGGGACCCGTCGTCGGGTGAGGGCCGTCGGCCCCCGCGGAGGAAGACCGCCACCACGCCGGTCGCCACCAGCAGCGTGCCGGCGTAGACGAAGAACGGGATGCGCATGCCGAAGCCCGCCAACAATCCGCCCAGGACCGGACCGCCGATATTGCCGATGAGGAACGCGGTCGCGTACAGGCCGGCGATCCGTCCCCGGGCGCCGGGCGGGGACAATCTGGTGAGCAGGGCCATCGCGGAGATCGTGAACATCGTCGACCCGAGACCGCCGAGACCGCGGAAGACCAGGAGCTGCCAGTAGTTCTGCGCCAGCCCGGTCGCCAACGTGGAGACCACCACGATGAGGAGACCGGACATGTAGACCCACCGCTCGCCGAGTTTGTCGACGAGGAACCCACCGGCCGGCGCGAACACCAACCTGAAGAACGCGAATGCGCTGACGATGACCGACGCCGCCGTGACCGACACGTCGAAGCTGCGGGCGAACTGCGGCAGCACCGGCGCGACCAGGCCGTAGCCGATCGCGACGGCGAACGCGGCCGCGACGAGGACCCAGACGTCCGCGGGCAGGCGGGTCCGCGCAGACGGCGTCGGATGTCCGGTGAGCGCGCCCCTCACGCGGATCGGAGCACTCGGGCGAGCACATCGGCGCCGAAGTGCAGTGCGTCGACCGGTACCCGCTCGTCGACGGCGTGGAAATGGCCGAAGACGTCGAACTCATCGGGCACGCGCAGTGGGACGAACCCGTAGCCGTCGATCCCGAGCGGGGCCAGATGCTTGTTGTCCGTGCTGGCGGGCAACAGGTACGGCACGACCATGGCATCGGGGTCGGATTCCCTGACGGCCTCGCGGATCACCTCCACGAACGGTGCGTCGGCCGGTGCGGCGATCGGTGGTTCCCAGATCCACTCGACCGTGACGTCGGGGCCGAGCTCCTGTTCGATCTCGGCACGGAACGTGTCCTCACCTCCGGGGAGTACTCGGCAGTCGATCTCCGCGCGTGCCTCGGTGGGGATGACGTTGGTCTTGTATCCGGCGGACAGAACCGTCGGCGAGGCGGTGTGGGACAGCGAGGCGGAGACGAGGGACCCGAAGTGCCCGAGGACCCCGAGCCGATCCGGCAGTTCGGCGACCTCGCCGCTTCCTCCGGCCAGCCGACCGACCGCCGCGGCCAGCGCGGTGTTGGCCTCTGTCGGCTGCACCGGGAAGTCGAGGTCGGCCACGCGATGGACCGCCCCGGCGATGGCGGCGACGGCGTTGTCCCCGGTCGGGCGGGACGCGTGTGCGGCGGTGCCGTGTGCGGTCACCGTGGCCCAGGCGACGCCCTTCTCGGCGACGGCGATCGGGTAGAGGCGGCGGCCGTCGACTGGTACCGACCAGCCCCCGACCTCGCTGAGCGCCTGGGTCATGCCGTCGAAGATCTCGGGCCGCTCCCGGACCACCCACTTGGCACCCATGATCCCCGCGGCCTCCTCATCCGCGAAGAACGCGAGCAGCAGCGGTCGCCGGGGCACGATCCCCTCCCGGCGGTAGTGGCGGACCACGGCGAGCATCATGCCGATCATGTTCTTCATGTCGACGGTGCCTCGTCCGTAGAGCCAGCCGTCGCGGATCTCACCGGCGAACGGCGGGACGGTCCAGTCCTCGGCGACCGCGGGGACGACGTCGACATGGCCGTGCACGACCAGACCACCCGCCTCCGGGTCGGCTCCCTCGATCCGGGCGAACAGGCTCCCTCGTCCGGGAACAGACTCCACGAGTTCGCTGGAGATGCCGACTTCATCGAGGTACTCGGCGATCCGGCGGCACACCCTCGTCTCGCCGTCGCCGATCGTCGCGGGGTCACCGGTGTTGGTCGAGTCGATCGACACGAGGTCCGCCGTGATCGCGACGGCCTCGGCATGCATCCGCTCCCGCGCCTGCCCGGACATCTGCTGGGCGTCGGTCATCCGAAACACTTCCCTTCACCACGGTAGGTGGGCCAACGATCCACCACGGCGGGCCCGTCAGCAGTCTCGTCCACCACGTGGAGAGTGTCGAACCGTTCGCACAACTCCCCCGCCTTGGCGTGTCGCCACCATGCGCGCTCGCCGATGGGCACCTGCCCCCGCACGGGCGTCTGGACCTCGCCGGCCCCCTCCCGACCGAGGTATCGCAACCCCGCCGGGGCGGCGGGCACCGGGAGCCGGTCGCGCCCCGGGACGCCGGACGCGACGTACCCCCCGTACAGGAACGTGGTGAGACCACGGGCCGGCGTCCGCACGGCGGGCAGTGCGAACAGCAGCGCCGGCCGCGGGGTGAAGGTCCGATAGGCGTCGAACAGCCCCGGCACGTACAGTCCCGATCCCGCGGTGACCTCGGTGACGGCGGGCGCCCCGGCGCTCTCGGCGACGGACCCGGAGCCCCCGGAGTTGATGATCTCCGGCGGTGTCCCGGTGATCGACTCGATCGTGGACGCCACCGCCGGTCGCACATCCCGCAGCCGCCGCATCGAGAGCCGTTTGACGACGCCGATCCCCGGTACGTCATCGGGCACCCCGGCCACCTGTGCCTCGTAGAACATCGCGCCCACCACGCGGAAGCCGGTGGCGACGGCCCGCCGTACCAGCGGCTCGACGTCGTCCGGTCCGCGTAGCGGGGAGCGGCGCACGCCCAGGTGGACGGGCCCGAGCCGGAGGGAGCAGTCGACGTCGATGCATACCCGCGCCCCGGACGCCCCCGCGTCCCGTGCGATCTCCAGCTGGCGCGGATGGTCGATCATGAGTGTCACGTACTCCAACGCCTGCGGATCCGATCCGAGGCGCCCCAGAGCCGAGCGGTCGACGGTGGGGTACCCCATCAGGACGTCGTCGCACCCCGCCTCCACCAACCACAACGCCTCGGTGAGCGAGTAGGCCATGATCCCGTGGACGGAATCGTCGCCCCGCAGCCGGTCGCCGAGCACCTCCCGCAGCACGCCTCGGGATCTCACGGATTTGCTCGCGACCCGGATCCTGGTGCCCCCTGCCCGGCGGCGTAGATCGTCCACGTTCGCCCGCAGACTCGGCAGGTACAGAGCGGCGAGGGGCGCGTCGAGGCCCGCGGTCGCGACCCGGAGTGCGTCGACGACCACGGGGAGGCCGCCCGCCTCCGTGCTAGGCACCGTCGACCGGTCGCGCGTCCCGTACGACGAGGTCGACCGCCCGGTGGAGGAGGTCGTTGGCCTCGTCGTCGTTCCGGTAGATCTGCCACCGCAGGCTGATGCCGGTGATGATCGACAGGACGACGCGCACCATGTCGTCGAGGCCCATCGCCCACTGCACGTCGGCGGACTGCGCCGTGCGCTCGAGTACGGATCGCACGATGGCCTCGTTGGATTCCTGCTGGTCGCGGGCCAGGCCGACTTCGGGCAACCCGTGGGTCCTCAGCGAGTACGACACGATCTCGTAGGTGAGGAGCTGCCGGTCGGGCGATGCGGAGATCACCGCCCAGATCAGGTCGATCGCCTCGTACAGCCGTCGCCGCAGGCCCTCGGTGCCCCGGATCCCGGAATCGAAGTCGACGCTCACGAAGGCCCGGGCGGCCTGGTGGACCTCCGAGTTGACGGCGCCGATGACCTCGCGGAGAAGCTCTTCCTTATCCGTGTAGCAGTAGTGGACGACCCCCAGCGACACGCCCGCCCGTTCGGCCACGCCGCGGACGGTCACCGCACCCAGTCCGTCGTGTTCGGCGATCTCGAGGGCGGCCTGGAGGAGCTGCGCCCGGCGCTGATCGGCAGGAAGTCGTCTGGTCACCCGTCCATGGTACGACGACGAGGTGGACGCGCACACCGTTCACCGCACCCGCTCCCCCGGCGTGCCGGGCGTCCGCCCCCACTCCGGGTCGATGGTCCAGGACCGCCTCCCGCCCCGCCTCGCGCGGGTACCCTCTCCTGCCATGACGACCTCGGTGGCCCCCTGGCAGAACTGGGCCGGCAATGTCCTGGCCTCTCCCTCGGGCCGGTCGCTCCCGACGACCGTCGCCGAGGTGAGCGACGTGGTCACGCGGGCGGCCGAGCGCGGAACCAGGGTCAAGTGTGTCGGCGCGGGCCATTCCTTCACGCCGGCGGCCGCGACGGACGGCGTGCTCGTGTCGTTGGACGACCTCGCCGGTGTGGAATCGATCGTGCCGACCCGTGGTGCTGACGGTCGCGTCGACGGCGCGGACGTGACCGTCTGGGCGGGTACCCGGTTGCACCGACTGGGACCGCTGCTGTGGGAGCTCGGTCTGGCACAGCCGAACCTCGGGGACTTCGCCGAACAGTCCCTCGCCGGGGCGGTGTCGACCGGGACCCACGGCACGGGATGTGCGGCACCGGGCCTGCCCGCCACGGTCGTCGGCCTCCAGCTCGTCACCGCCGACGGTTCCGTTCTCACCTGTTCCCGCGAATCCGACCCCGAGGTGTTCGAGGCGGCCCGCCTCGGGATCGGCGCACTGGGGATCATCACCAAGATGACGGTCCGATGCGTCCCGGCCTTCGCACTGCAGGCCGAGGAGCGTCCGTGGACCCTGACCGCCGCACTGGCGGACCTGGAGGGTTTCGCCCGTTCCGCGGACCACGCCGAGTTCTTCTGGTTCCCCCACACCGACGCGATCAACGTCAAACGCAACACCCGGTTGCCCGGGGACGCCGAGCTGCACCCGGTGGGACGCATCCGGGGTCTGATCGGCGACGAACTCCTCTCCAACGAGGTCTTCGACGTGCTGTGCCGGGCCGCGACCCGACGTCCGGCGCTGACCCCCCGGCTCAACCGGGTCGCCTCACGGGCTCTGTCCGCACGGGACTTCACCGACCGGAGCTACCGGGTCTTCGCCTCGCCGCGGCGGGTCCGCTTCCGGGAGATGGAGTACGCCGTGCCCGTCGCGGCGGCGACCGGGGTGTTGCGCGACCTCCGCGACACCATCGACCGCTCCGGCATCGTCACCCCGTTCCCCGTGGAGGTGCGGTTCGCCGCCGCCGACGACGTGTGGATGTCCACGGCGTACGGGCGCGAGGTCTGCTACATCGCCGTGCACCAGTACCACCTGATGGATCACACCGAACTGTTCCGTCTCGCGGAAGGGATCTTCCTCGCCGCCGGTGGGCGACCGCACTGGGGAAAGATGCACACCCGCACCGCGGAGGACCTGTCCGCCATGGTGGACCGCTTCAACGACTTCGTCTCCGTCCGTGACCGTCTCGACCCGGAGCGTGTCTTCGGCAACGACTACACCGAGCGTGTGCTGCCCTGAACCACCACCCCGCGCGCCTTACGTACGGTGGAGGTTCGAGCCCGGCCCGCCCCCCGCGCCGCCTTGACCTCCAGGAGTGCCCAGTGCCCGATCGAGTGCCCGCTGAATCCGACGTCTCCGGCCCGGCCGCGGGGGTGATCACTGCCGCCCTGCGCCGGGCGATCCGGAGTCAGACCGGTGCCGCCCGCGCCTACGTACGCACACTCCGGGCCCATCACCCGGACGAGAGCCCGGCCCGGATCCGCGAGCGTCTCGACGCGCGGTTCCTGAACACCGTCACCGCGTCCGGTGCGGCCGTGGGCGCCACGGCCGCGGTGCCGGGTCTCGGAACCATCGTCGCCTTCGGCGCGATCGGCGCGGAGTCGCTGGTGTTCCTCGAGGCCGCCGCGTTCTACACGCTCGCCGTGGCCGAGGTCCACGGCGTGGACGTCCGCCACGACGAGCACGAGGAACTGCTGGTCATGACAGTCATGTTGGGTGCGTCCGGCACCGCCATCCTGGCCAACGCGGTCAGCTCGTCGGGAGGGGCGGCCACGGGCGGCTCGTTGGCCGGCCGTGCACTCCGGGTACCCGGGCTGAAGGAGATCAACCGACGGATGATGACCCGCTTCGTCCGGAAGTTCGCCGTGAAGCGGGCAGGGCTCGCCGTGGGCAAGCTGGCACCCGCGGGGCTCGGCGCCGCCGTGGGCGGGTGGGGCAACCGGAAGCTGGGGCGCACTGTCGTGGATACCGCCGATGCCGCGTTCGGCACGCCCCCGGACTCGTGGCCCGCCACGTGAACCCGCCGTGACGGGCCCGGGGCATCCCCCTGTCAGGTGAGATCGAAGAGCCCGGCGCGGGCAGAAGGTCTAGCCTGGATCCATTGACGTGTGAAACCCACCACAGAACCAGAGAGGCACCAAGAGATCGTGAGCAACAACGTCTCACAGTTCGGACAGAACCAGTGGCTCGTAGACGAGATGTACGAGCGGTTCGCCAAGGACCCGTCCTCCGTGGACAAGTCCTGGCACGAGTTCTTCGACGCCAACCCGGAGGCCGCCTCCTCCTCCGGTGGTGACTCGACCAACGGCACCTCCCCCGGCAGCTCGGGCGGTAGATCCGGCAAGAGCAGCCGGCCCCGATCGGGAGGTGGGAGCAGCGGGGAATCGGTCACATCAGACAAGAAGCCGTCCGAGATCACCGTCGACGATTCCACCCCCGAGGCGGCCGCCAAGGACATCGCGGCGAAGCCCGCTGCCGACGCCTCGCCCAAGCGCAAGGCCCGCGGGGAGGGGGTGCCCGCCCCGGAGCACAAGTCGGAGACTCGGAAGAAGTCCGACACCGCGGCGACGAAGAAGCCGTCACGCCCCGAGTACGAGCCCCCCGCGGAGCAGGAGAGCAAGGTCATCCGGGGCGCGGCCAACGCGATCGTCAAGAACATGAACGCGTCGCTGTCCCTCCCCACCGCGACCTCGGTCCGCGCGGTCCCGGCGAAACTGATGGTCGACAACCGGGTGGTCATCAACAACCACCTCAAGCGCACCCACGGCGGGAAGATCTCGTTCACCCACCTCATCGGGTACGCCATGGTCCAGGCCGTCAAGGCCTACCCGAACCTGAACAACCACTACGAGGAGGTCGACGGCAAGCCGAACGTCGTCACCCCGAACGGGATCAACCTCGGTCTGGCGATCGACATGAAGACCAAGGCCGGCCGGTCCCTGGTCGTGGCCGCGATCCGCAACTGCGAGAAGCTCGACTTCCGCGGATTCCTGGACGCCTATGAGGACATCGTCGCCCGCGCCCGTGAGGGCAAGCTGACGATGGACGACTTCTCCGGCGTCACGATCTCGCTGACGAACCCCGGCGGTATCGGCACGGTGCACTCGGTCCCGCGCCTCACCGTGGGCCAGGGCGCCATTCTCGGCGTGGGCGCGATGGAGTACCCCGCCGAGTTCCAGGGCGCGAGTGACGAGCAGTTGGCCAACAACGCCATCGGCAAGATCACCACCCTCACCTCCACGTATGATCACCGGATCATCCAGGGCGCAGAATCCGGCGAGTTCCTGCGTGAGATCCACCGCCTGCTGATCGCCGACGAGTTCTACGACGAGATCTTCGACGTCCTCGGCATCCCCTACGAGCCGGTCCGGTGGCGTCAGGACATCACCGACCCGCGGGTGGACAAGGACGCACGCGTCCTCGAGCTGATCGCCGCCTACCGCGACCGCGGCCACCTCATGGCCGACATCGACCCGCTCGACGGGAAGCACGCCAAGCGGCGTCGCACGTTCCACCCGGACCTCGACGTCAACTCCCACGAGCTCACCCTGTGGGACCTCGACCGCAAGTTCTCCGTCGGCGGGTTCGTCGGCAAGGACAAGATGCGGTTGCGGGACGTACTGTCCGCGTTGCGTGCGGCCTACTGCCGCAAGATCGGTATCGAGTACACCCACATTCTCGAGAACGAGCAGCGCCAGTGGATCCAGGAGCGCCTCGAGGGGGTCGACGACAAGCCGACCGTCGCCGAGCAGAAGTACATCCTGTCCAAGGTGAACGCCGCGGAGGCCTTCGAGACGTTCCTGCAGACCAAGTATGTCGGCCAGAAGCGCTTCTCCCTCGAGGGCGCCGAGTCCGTCATCCCGATGATGGACGCGGTGATCGACGAGGCCGCCGAGTTCGGCCTCGACGAGGTCGTGATCGGCATGCCCCACCGCGGGCGGCTCAACGTGCTCGCCAACATCGTGGGCAAGCCCTACCGGCAGATCTTCACCGAGTTCGAGGGCAACATGGACCCCTCCGCCGCGCACGGGTCGGGTGACGTCAAGTACCACCTCGGGGCCGAGGGCATCCAGTACCAGATGTTCGGCGAGAACGAGATCAAGGTGTCGCTCACCGCCAACCCGTCGCACCTCGAGGCCGTCGATCCGGTCCTGGAGGGAATCGTCCGCGCCAAGCAGGACCTCATCGAGGATCCGGAATGGCGCTCCGAGTACCCGGTCGTGCCGCTCATGCTGCACGGTGACGCGGCATTCGCCGGACAGGGAGTGGTCGCGGAGACCCTGAACCTCTCGCAGATCGACGGTTACCGCACCGGCGGCACGATCCACATCGTCGTCAACAACCAGATCGGGTTCACCACGGCGCCCGAGGCCGGGCGCTCCAGCCAGTACTCCACGGACGTCGCCAAGATGATCGGCTCGCCGATCTTCCACGTGAACGGTGACGATCCCGAGGCATGCGTGCGGGTCGCCCGGCTGGCGATGGACTTCCGCCAGCAGTTCAAGAAGGACGTCGTGATCGACCTCGTCTGCTACCGCCGCCGCGGTCACAACGAGGCCGACGACCCGTCGATGACGCAACCGCGGATGTACGAGGTCATCGACGACAAGAAGAGCGTCCGCCAGTCCTACACCGAGGATCTGGTCGGTCGCGGCGACATCACCGAGAAGGAGGCGGAGAACGCTCTCCGCGACTTCCAGGGGCAGCTCGAGCGGGTCTTCAACGAGGTCCGCGAGCTCGAGAAGCACCCGGTGAAGGCATCCGAGTCGATCCTGCCCAACCAGCCGCTGCCCAAGCGCCTGGTGACGGCGGTGGACGAGTCGGTCATCCACGCCATCGGCGACGCCTTCGGCAACCTGCCCGCGGACTTCCACATCCACTCGCGGGTGAAGCCGGTCTACGAGGCGCGCCAGAAGATGGCCTACAACGGCAACATCGACTGGGCGTTCGCCGAGCTGCTGGCGATCGGTTCCCTCGTCTTGGAGGGCCGGACCGTGCGTCTCGCAGGTCAGGACTCGCAACGCGGAACCTTCACGCAACGCCACGCCGTGGTGGTCGACAAGACCACGTCGGAGCCCTACTCGCCCCTGCAGAACCTCGAGGACGCCGAGGGCCGCTTCGAGGTGTGGAACTCCGCACTCACCGAGTACGCGGGCGTCGGATTCGAGTACGGCTACTCGGTCGGGGACCCGGAGGCCCTCGTGCTGTGGGAGGCGCAGTTCGGTGACTTCGTCAACGGCGCGCAGACCATCATCGACGAGTACATCTCCTCCGGCGAGGCCAAGTGGGGTCAGAAGTCCTCCGTCACCCTTCTCCTGCCGCACGGGCACGAGGGGATGGGCCCGGACCACACGTCCGGCCGCATCGAGCGGTTCCTCCAGCTGTGTGCCGAGGGCTCGATGACCGTCGCGCAGCCGTCGACCCCGGCGAACTACTTCCACCTCATGCGTCGTCATGCCACCGACGGCATCAAGCGGCCGCAGGTGGTCTTCACGCCGAAGTCGATGCTGCGGAACAAGAAGGCCGTCAGCGCGATCTCGGACTTCACCAACGGCAAGTTCCGTTCGGTTCTCGACGACCCGACGTTCGCCGACGGTTCGAAGGACCCGGGCAAGGTCAAGACCATGCTGCTGGTGTCCGGCAAGCTCTACTACGAGCTCGCCGCCCGCCAGGAGAAGGAGGGCCGCGACGACATCGCGATCGTCCGGGTCGAACAGATCCACCCGGTGCCGCACCGCCGCCTGCGCGAGGCGTTGGACCACTACCCGAACCTCACCGAGGTCCGGTGGGTGCAGGAGGAGCCGGCGAACCAGGGAGCGTGGAGCTTCCTCGCCCTGGAGCTGCCCGAGCGCATCGAGGACTTCCCGCCCCTCAAGCGGGTCTCGCGTCGCCCGATGGCCGCGACCTCGACGGGTCTGAGCAAGGTCCACGCCGTCGAGCAGAAGGCGCTGGTGGACCAGGCGTTCGAGTGACCGCCGAATCGGAGGACTGCGGACCTCGAGTGACCGCGTAGGAGGAAGGGCCCGACCACCAGGTCGGGCCCTTCCTCGTGTTCCACCCCTCGCGGAGGTCAGTAACCGTGCTCGTCCAACCAGTAGTTCGCCAACGCGACGGGGGTCGCGGAACCGAATTCGACCCCCAGCAGGAGCTCGCGGACATCCTCGGTGGTCAGCTCCCCGCTGATGCGGTTCACCAGGGCGAGCTGATCCTCCGAGAGCGAGCCCTTGCGGAACACGGGCACGAGGTGCTGGGCGAGGACTGCAGCTTCGTCGTCGTCCAACGCGACGATGTCCTCCGGATGGAGGACGGGGTCGGCCGACTGGACCAGACCCACCCCGATCTCCCCCTCCCGCAGGGCGTCGAACACCGCGCGGGGGTTGGGCCCCAGCGCCACGCGACGGCCGAAACCGCAGTCGTAGGTGGTACCGACGGATGTGGCGAGCTCCCGATCCGCGAGCGCCTCCTCGCGTGCGCCGAGGGTGAACTCACCGCACCTCCCGGCCAGGTCGGACATCGTCCGCAGGCCTCGCGATTCCGAGGTGTGCCGGGTGACCGCGTACACGGGGGCGTCCTCGGCGGGCGCAGGATCCGCCGCGGTCACGCCCTCCGGGAGGGCGGCCATCATGGCGGTGTACACCTCATCGGCCTCGACCTCGGTGGAGTTCTCGTCGAAGGTCCGGAGCAACTCACCGGTGAACCCGATCGTGAACGTCGCCTCCCCGGTCACCACGGACTCCACGACCTCGTCCTGGGTCCCGGCCTGCGGGCGGGCGGTCACCCGCGACCCCGACCGCACCAGGGCGTTGCCGTAGATATGACCGACGATCTCGACCTCGCCGAAGGATGCGGTCTCGACGACCACCACCGGATCGTCCCGGTGCGCGGGAACGATCGACGACTGCGCCTGGCAGCCGGACAGTGCCATCGCGCCAACCCCCGCGAGCACCATCGCGCACCGCCCCGCCCGATCCCCCGTCCGCAGCATCCGACCACGCCCTTCCTCACCCCGGCCGCGCCGGTCGGCGCGGATCACCTCGAGGGACAGTCTCCCAGCCACGCCCGCCGGTCGTCACTCCGAGGGCCCGCACGGCGGATATTGTCAGGCGAGACGAGGAAAGGGGACCGGGTGCCCGCGATCCCACCACGACGGCCGTCGACAACCCGAGCAGATGCCACGCCACGAGACCCGGCCGGGTCGGCGCACCACGCGACCGTGGACTGCGTCGTCTACATCGACGGTGTCGGTGAACGCGGCCGGGTCCCGCACCGGGAGGCGATCCGCCGCGTGCGCGACAGCGGTCGAGGCTTCGTCTGGATCAGCCTCGACGCCCCGGGGCACGACCAGATGGAAGCGCTGTCCCGGGACCTGGGGCTGCACGAGCTCATCACCGAGGACGCGACCAGTGGCCGGCAGCGTCCCAAGTTGGAGGCCTACGACGACGCTCTCGTGCTCAACATGTCGACCGTGCGGTACCTGGCCCACGAGACGGTCACCCAAGTCACCGACATCGTGTCCACCGGCGAGGTCATGGTGGTCCTGGGCCGGGACTTCGTGGTGACCGTCCGCCACGGGGACCAGATCACCCCCACGGACCTCGTCGGCGCGCCCGGGTACTCGCCGGAACGGTTCGCGATCGGGCCGGCGGCGGTGATGCACGCCGTGGCGGACCGTGTCGTCGACAGCTACATCGAGGCCGCCGAGGGGATGGCCGCGGACATCGACGAACTCGAGTCGGCGCTCTTCACGCCGCGCACCCGGGTGGACATCGAACAGATCTACGTCCTCAAGCGGGAGCTACTCGAACTCAAACACGTCATCGGGCCGTTGACCACGCCCCTGCGACGCCTGTCGGTCGATCATCTCGACCTCGTCCCTGCCGAGGCCCGCCACTACTTCCGCGACGTCCAGGACCACCACGCACAGGCGGCAGCGGTGGTCGCGACCCTGGACGAGCAGAGCACCTCGCTCGTCAGCGCGGCGGCGGCGATAGTCGGGGTCCAACAGAACACCGACATGCGCAAGATCTCCGCCTGGGTCGCCATCGCGGCCGTACCCACGATGATCGCGGGCGTCTACGGCATGAATTTCCGCCACATGCCGGAGCTCGAGGCGCGATACGGGTACTTCGTGGTGCTGGGGATCATGGTGGCGATGTGCGCCGGGCTCTTCCTGCTGTTTCGCCGGAACCGCTGGTTGTGATCAGCGGTTCAGCCCGGGGTTGACCGCCGAGCGCCCGGGATCGGTGACATCGATGCCGGCCTCCGCCCACGCCTCCTCCAGTTCCGCCGCGCCCTTCATCCGTACCCACGCCGCCTCCGTGTGGGTGACCGGAACGGCCCGGAACACGGTGACCGGCGCGGCGTCACCGGGCAACGGCACGTCCGGAATCTCCGGAGCCCGCAGGACGACCCCCGTGAACGACGCGCCCGGCCAGAGCGGCTCGCCCAGGTCGATCAGTGCTCCCTCCGACAGGACGAGGCCCTCCACCGCGGGTGCGGCCGCGAGCACCGCCAGCGCGCGGACCAGACCGTCCACCCCGCCACGCAGGATCAGACTCAGCTCCGCCCGCGGCGCGGTGGGGTCGGGAACGAGGGCCGAGGGGTCCCCCATCGGTTCGGCTGAGCACCCCAGCGAGACATACCGCACCACGCCGGACTCGATGTCCACGAACCGCAGGATCCTGATCGGTGACGCGCCGAGGAATGTCACCGACGCCTCCTGGGGCTCCGGGCCGTGGTGCTCGATCAGATGCGCCCGCACCACGGAGAGCACGTCCGAGGAGCTCGTCGAACCGCCGGGCAGCACTACTTCAGCCCGAGGCGGGCGAGCTCGTCGCGCACCCGTTCCGCGTTGGCGGGCTCGCACAGGACGTCGTACCGTCCCGCGACGAGCTGCGAGGTGGACGCGAAGTCACGCTTGCCGCGGGTGGCCGCGTAGGACAGCGAGGCCGAGACGACCCCGAACACCGACCCGCCCACCAGGCCCGTCAGGACGACTCCCCACATGGGCTGCGTGAAGATGCCGAGCAACAGGCCGATGAACAGCCCGAGCCAGGCGCCGGTGGCCAGGCCACCGAGCAGGACCTTGGGCCATGTGAGCCGGCCGGTCACACGCTCGACCTGCATCAGGTCCACTCCCACGATCGTGACCTCGTGGACGGGGAACTCCTCGTCCGCGAGATGATCGACCGCGGCCTGGGCCTGCGCGTAGGTGGGGTACGACCCGACCACCCAACCGGTCGGCGGCGTGGGCAGGCCCGGGGTCTGACCAGCCCGGGTCCTACCGCCTGCCGGATTCACGGGAGAGCTCATGATGTCCGTCCTTCCGGGTCCGTTCCTGCACCGGCCTGATCCGTCACGGTCATCCCGCCCGCACGACCCCGCGCGGACACGACCAGCGCCATCTTACGACTGGCCTCGTCGAGCATCTCGTCGCCGAACATCACCGCACCGCGAGCACCTCCCTCGACGGACGTCGACCGCGCGTAGGCGGCGAGGATGGCCTCGGCCTGGTCGAACTCCTCCTGGCGGGGGCTGAACACCTCGTTGCCCGCGTCGACCTGGGCCGGGTGCAACACCCACTTGCCGTCGAAGCCGAGTGCTGCGGTGCGGGCGGCCGCCCGGCGGAACCCCTCCACGTCCCGCACCTTGAGGAAGGGCCCGTCGATCGCCTGGAGGCCGTGGGCGCGGGCGGCGACGAGGATGGTCATGAGTACGTGGTGGTAGGCGTCACCCGGGGCGTAACCCTCCGGTTGCTCCCCGACCGTGAGGGTGCGCATCCCGACGGAGGCCATGAAATCGGCCGGACCGAACACCAGCGTCAGGACACGGGGACTGGCCGTGGCGATCTGATCGATATTGGTCAACCCCAGGGCGTCCTCGATCTGGGGTTCGATGCCGATGTGCCCGACTGGTAGTCCCGCCGCCTTCTCGACCTGGGTCAGCACCAGGTCGAGGGCGACGACCTCCGCCGCGGAGCGCGCCTTCGGCAGCAACAGTGCGTCGACGCGGGCACCCGCGCGACCGACTATCTCGGTGACGTCCCGCACCGTGTACTCGGTGTCCCACGCGTTGACGCGCACCACGACCGTGGGCGCGGCGAAGTCCCCGCCGTTCAGGGCGGCCACCACGTTCTGGCGGGCCTCCTCCTTGGCGGGACCCGCCACCGCGTCCTCGAGATCCAGGAAGACCTCGTCCACCGGCAGTCCCCTGGCCTTGTCGATCATCTTGACACTGCTGCCGGGCACGGCCAGTACCGTGCGCCGGGGACGGGCACGGAGTTCGGAGAGCGCCGCGGCGGCGTCCTCCGATGGCGCGGGTGTCGCGTGGGGGGCTGCGGTCATCGTGAGTGGCACTCCCTTACGTCCGGTATGGCGGGCGGGCGCCGCCCGTGGGTGACTAGCCTGGTCGACATGGCGAACCTCAACAAGGCCTTCGTCGCCAGGCTAGCCGGACTACCGGTGATCGGCCCTGACGGGGACGACATCGGACGGATCCGGGACGTCGTGGTGACGATGCGGTCTCGGCACAAGCCCCCTCGGGTGATCGGACTCGTGGTCGAACTACCCACGCGTCGCAGGATCTTCGTGCCGATGCTCAGGGTCGCCTCGATCGACCCCCGGTCCGTCTCCCTGGTCTCGGGCACCATCAATCTGCACCGGTTCCAGTCCCGACCCGGGGAGAACCTGGTGCTCGGGGCGTTGGTGGACTCCGTGATCGGAGTCGAGCGGGACCAGCTCGGTTCGGAGAAGTCGGGCGGTGACCAGAAGGACATCCGTTACCAGGTGGTCGACGTGGAGATCGAGCGTCAGCGCTCGAGGGACTGGCTCGTCTCCCGACTCGCCGTACGCGCACGACGCGGGCGCGCCTCGCTCGGCCGCCGCGGCGAGGTGTCGATCCATCCGTGGAGCCGGATCCGGGGACTCGACGACGACGCGATCGGCACCCCGGAACACAGTGCCGAGAGCCTGGTCGAGCACTATGCCGACATGCGCCCGGCCGACGTCGCGAACGCCCTGCGGGAACTGCCAGAGGTCCGTCGGCTGGAGGTCGCCCGGACACTGGACGACGAGCGATTGGCCGACATCCTGCAGGAGCTGCCCCACGACGAGCAGACCGAGATCGTCACCCGGCTCGAGCTGGAGCGCGCGGCGGACGTGCTCGAGGCGATGGACCCCGACGACGTGGCCGATCTGCTCGGCGAGTTGCCGGAGCAGGACGCCGAGTCATTCCTGGAACGCATGAACCCCGAGGACTCGGCTCCCGTCCGGCGTCTGCTCACGTTCGACGCGGACACCGCGGGCGGGCTCATGACCCCCGAGCCGATCATCCTGTCTCCGCAGACGACGGTGGCCGAGGCCCTCGCCCACTGCCGCAACCCCGACCTCAGCCCGGCCCTGGCCAGCCTCGTCTTCGTCGTGAGGCCCCCCACCGCGACACCGACGGGCAAGTACCTAGGATGCGTCCACATCCAGGCGCTGTTGCGGGAGCTGCCGTCGATGATGGTGGCCGAGACCGTCGACACCAGCCTGTCCACGCTGCGCCCGTCCGACTCGACGGACGCCGTGACCAGGTTCTTCGCCACCTACAATCTCGTGTGCGGGCCGGTGGTCGACGACGAGGGACACCTGCTCGGCGCGGTGGCGGTCGACGATCTGCTGGACCATGTCCTCCCGGACGACTGGCGGGACATGGACCTGCACGACGACAGGGAGGCGACCCGATGAGCGAGCCCACCGTGCGGTCCTCGCTCTCGATGCCGGTGACCTCGCGCAGACCGAGGATCAGCTTCGACGCAGACGCGGTCGGCCGCTACAGCGAGTCCGTCGCGCGGTTCTTCGGGACCGGCACATATCTGCTGATCCAGACGATCATCGTGATCGTCTGGATCATCATCAACGTCGCGGTGGTCGCCCTGCGCTTCGACCCGTATCCCTTCATCCTGCTCAACCTCGCGTTCTCGACGCAGGCCGCCTACGCCGCTCCGCTGATCCTGCTCGCACAGAACCGGCAGGAGGACCGCGACAAGGAGTCCGTCAGGGAGGATCGCCTCCGCGCCACGCAGACCAAGGCGGACACCGAGTTCCTCGCCCGGGAACTCGCCTCGGTCCGGCTCTCCGTCGGTGAGACGGTCACCCGCGACTACCTCCGGCGGGAGCTCGACGACCTCCGTGATTCCGTCGAGCGGATCGAGACCCTCCTCTCCGGCCTCGAACCCGGGACGTGTAACGCCGATCACAACAAAACCGATTCAGACGTCAAGGGCCGGGGGTAGCCTCGGCCGGGACGGAACGTCGTGGGGCGCAGCACGTTCGCTGGGCCGACCGGGAAGTCGTAGGGGGAAGTCTTGCGCCGTTTTGCGCACAACGCCGATCGCCGGGTTCTGACCAGTGCCGCCGTTACCGCCAGCGCGATCGCTGTGCTGTCGGCCGTGGGACTGAACATGGACACCAGTCGCCCCGCGCCGCCGGACATCACTCCGCTGGCCGAGTACGCGCCCAGCACGCCGACGGTGACCGAGGCTCCCGCCACCTCCCGCACCACAGAGCCGTCCCCGGAGGAGGAACCGGCCGCACCGGAGGACCCCGGCGCCGCCCACATCGAGCCGGCGACCATCCCGGACGGGCCGCTGGGCATCCCCGGCATCGCCCTCGACGCCTATCACCGCGCCGCGGACCGCCTCAATGCGGAGAAGCCCGCCTGCGAGATGGACTGGACTCTCCTGGCCGGTATCGGCCAGGTCGAGTCCAACCAGGGACGTGGTCGGTTCGACGTCCACGGCAACACCATCGGCCGCATCCTGGGCCCCCGCCTCGATGGGAGCCTTCCGGGAACCGCCGTCATCACCGACACGGACGGGGGCCGGTTCGACGGCGATGCGGAGTTCGACCGCGCGGTGGGCCCCGTGCAGTTCATCCCCTCGACCTGGGCCGGTCTCGGTCGCGACGCCAACGACGACGGGGTGGCCGATCCGAACAACATCTACGACGGCGCGCTGTCGGCGGCGTCCCTGCTGTGTGGGCAGGGGGGATCGATGGCCGATCCCGCCGCCCGCACCCGGGCGGTCCTGGCCTACAACAACTCGCTGGCCTATGTCGCCAACGTGAACGCCTGGGCCCACGGCTATGCGGTCAACGCCGTCCCGCTGCCGTCGGACCTGCCGGAGATCCACCAGCCCGAACCCACCATCGAACCCCCGGAGCCGCCCGAGCGATGCCCCGAGGGATGGGAGGGCGAGCCCACCGAGGCACCCGAGCCCGTTGCTCCGGGTGAGCCCGAGGCCCCGGTGCCCGGTTGCACGGAGGTCGAGCCCCCGACGACTCCGGCCCCGCCCGCGCCCAGCGCCTCGCCTTCGCCGTCGGCGACGCCGACTCCGACGCCGTCGCCCGAACGCCCGGCGCCTCCGGCGGTGGCGCCCCCGGCTCCGGCGCTACCGGGTTTGCCCGTGATCGAGTTGCCCTGCATACCTCCGTTCTGCGTGCCGCCGCCGCCTGCCTGAATCGTCACTCGGTGCCGTGACGCCTAGACTCGGGGCATCATGAGTGCACCCAGCGAAGAACTGATCCGGGCCGCCCTGGCGAAGGTCGACGACCCGGAGATCCGGAAGCCGCTCACGGAGCTCGGCATGGTCAAGGGTGTCGAGGTGGACCCCGCCACCGGCCGGGTCGACATCGGCATCTACCTGACCGTCGCCACCTGTCCGATGCGGGACACCATCACCGACCGCGTCCGCACGGCGGTGGCCGACGTCCCGGGCGTCGGCGAGATCGCTGTCGAGCTCGACGTGATGAGCGACGAGCAGCGCACCGAACTGCGCAAGCATCTGCGCGGGGATGCCGCGGAGCCCGTCATCCCGTTCGCCCAGCCCGGCAACCTGACCCGCGTCTACGCGGTCGCCTCGGGCAAGGGAGGGGTCGGCAAGTCCACCGCGACGGTCAACCTCGCCACGGCCCTCGCCTCGCGGGGGCTCTCCGTGGGTGTACTGGACGCCGACATCTACGGCCACTCGATCCCGCGGATGCTGGGGACCGACGCGCGGCCGACCCAGGTGGAGCAGATGATCCTGCCGCCAGTCGCGCACGACGTGAAGGTCATCTCGATCGCACAGTTCACGAAGGGCAACACCCCGGTTGTGTGGCGCGGGCCCATGCTCCACCGGGCGTTGCAGCAGTTCCTCGCGGACGTCTACTGGGGTGATCTCGACGTCCTGCTGATGGACCTGCCCCCCGGCACGGGCGATGTGGCGATCTCGATCGCGCAGCTCATCCCCTCCGCGGAGATCCTCGTGGTCACCACGCCCCAGCAGGCTGCCGCAGAGGTGGCCGAGCGGGCCGGATCGATCGCGCTGCAGACCCGTCAGCGCATCGCGGGTGTCATCGAGAACATGTCATGGCTCGAGCTGCCCGACGGCACCAGGATGGATGTCTTCGGCACCGGCGGCGGTGCCGAGGTGGCGGCCAATCTGTCCCGCTCGGTCGGTGCACCCGTCACGTTGCTCGGTCAGGTCCCCCTGGAGCAGGCCGTGCGCGAGCACGGGGACGAGGGCACGCCCATCGTCCTCGCCGAGCCGGATTCGCCGTCCGGGCGCGCATACCGCGAGATCGCGGACGGTCTGGCCGTGCGCCCCCGGGGCCTGGCGGGGATGAACCTCGGGATCGACACCACCCGGCACCTCTGACGGACGGCGACGGCCGGGGGCTCAGCCCCCGGCCGTTCGTGCCGTCTGTCCGCCGCGGGTCGGGCCGGACGCGCGCCGGACCGGTCGTGAGGGCGGGTCAGGTGGCGTCGCTGTCCCACACGGGTCCCGATGACGGGGGCGGCGGCGCCGGGGTGTCCCGGACGGGTGCGGTGCCGGCGGTCCGCGGCGCCGTCGACCGGCGGGGGTCGGCGGAGGCCGTTCCCGCGGAACCCGCCCCGCCGGCGACCGCGGGAGCGCCCGCCGGCGCAGCGGCTCCGAAGTCCCCGGAGAACAGGGAGTCGTCACCGTCAAGGAGATGCTTGGTGACCATCGCGCGCGGACTCAGCCCACGCAGGTCGTTGAGCTGCTTGAGGGGCTCCCGGAACTCCTCGAACTCGGTCCCGTAGTCATCCCGGAGCTGCTGCTGGGCGTTGCTGGCGAACTCACGGACCTTGCGGATCGCCGAGGCCAGCCAACGGGCGGCCTCGGGTAGGCGCTCGGGCCCCAGGACCACCAAGGCCACCACGCCGAGCACCAGGAGCTCGGACCACCCCACGTTTGTGAACATCGCAGCCAGGATACGTCGCCGGGCTCACCGGTGGGAACCCGAGTTGTCCGGTGCCCCCGGTCAGCCCAGCGCGGGGCGCACGGTCAGTTCGACCCGCGTTCCACCGCGGATGACCTCGACCGGGACGTCGACGTCCGCCCCGGCGCGACGGACGGCCACCACCAGTTCATCGGAGGAACGCACCTGCCGGTCACCGACCCTGGTCACGACGTCCCCTTCCCGGAGTCCGCCCTCCTCGGCGGGCGAGCCCTCACGCACGTTGACGATCTCGGCGCCCTCCACCGACCCGTTGTCCGCCTTGCGGGCGTTGACGCCGATCGTGGCGTGGCGGACCGCCCCGTCGGTCATGAGCGACGTCGCAATCTCGCGGACGTCGTTGACCGGGATGGCGAAGCCGAGACCGATGGAACCCCCGGACTGGGTGAAGATGGAGGTGTTGATACCGATGACCGCTCCGGTCCCGTCGATGAGCGGTCCCCCGGAGTTACCGGGGTTGATGGCGGCGTCCGTCTGGATCGCGTCGATCACCACGTCGCCGTCCGAGGTGGCCTCCCCGAGGGCGATCGGGCGCCGGGTCGCCGAGACGATGCCCTCGGTGACGGTCCGGGCGAGTCCGAGGGGCGAGCCGATGGCGATGACCTGCTCCCCCACTTGGACGTCGTCCGAGTCGCCCAGGGTGGCGACGGTGAGGTTCTGGACGTCGTCGACCTTGAGGACCGCGAGGTCGGTGGCGGGGTCGCGCCCCACCATCTCGGCCGAGGCCCTGGAGCCGTCGGGGAAGATGACGTCGATGTCCGCGCGGTCGGCGGCGCCGTCCATGGTGACGACGTGGTTGTTCGTCACGATGTAGCCCTGTGGGTCGATGACGATGCCGGAGCCCTCCCCCTGGGCCGACGCCGTGGACACCGAGATGTTGACGACGGCGGGTTGGACGCGCTGGGCGACCTCACCGATCGGGTTGTCGGATCGGATGACGTTCTCCGGGGCGTCGGCGATCCGGACGGTGGAAGTGGTGAGGACGCGCGCGGAGTCCGCCACGACGGCGCCGATGGCGCCCGCGACGAGGGCGACGACGGCGACGGCCGCGGTCGCGCCGGCCACGGCCTGACTGCTCAGCCGACGTTCGAACAGTGCCTCGGACAGCGAGAGCCTGGCAGCGGGGGCCGCGGCCGCGCCCGACAGGTCGACCGGCTCGTGGTCGGCAGTGGCGGGCACTGCGGGTGCGCCGTACCCGACCGGAGCGTCGGGGTCGCGCCACGGGTCCGGAGCGGGCGGCGGTGGAACCTCGGACTCGTCCTGCCACGCCGGATGCCGCTCTATACCCCGAGCGGCTCCCGGGGCCGGGGCGAAGGCCTGCTCGAGGACCGGATCGGCGTCGCTGCCGAGGAGCGGGCCGGGGTGCGCGGCGGCACCGGCACGGGACGGGTCGAATCCACCGGTGACCCCGTCTGGTCGGGCGAACCGTGCGACATCGTCCTCGCCCACGGCCGGCCGATCGATCGGGGCGGGTTCACGAAGCGGGCGGTCCGGTTCCCCGTCCCGCGCCGCGGGCCCGGCCGCGCCTGTGTCGTCCTCCACCCGGCCCACCCTAGTTGCCGCGTCGCCACAGCCGGCGAAGCAGTCTCGACCAACCGTGGGTCTCCTCGGACCCGGCCACCGGATCGGGGCCCGTCCGCGTGGCCGGATCGGGTGCGTCCTCGAGTGACCGCAGCCGTTCGAGGAGTTCGCGGGGCATCTGGATGGGGCCGGATCCGCGCAGTGCGCGGCGTGCCTCACGCTGGACCTCGACCTCCCGACGACAGTGCGGACACCGGGCCAGGTGGGCGTCGGCCCGGGACTGCCCCGAGGGCGGTAGCCGACCGTCGACATAGGCTGCCGCGGCTTCCGTGGAGAGGTGGTCGGTGGACAGGAAGCTCTCCCTGGCGCGGGGCGGGCCGGTCCTGTCGACCACTTTCCGCGCCGAGTCGAACGACAGCGTGAACTCGGGGCCGGGTCCGCGTTCGTGGAGGTGTCTGTCCACGCCCCTCCCCTTCTCCGGTCATCTCGTGGGCTCGTCCGAGTCCCCGTCGAGGGGTCAACGTCCGGCGTACCCGCAGGGTTCCCGCGCCGCCACCCGCTGTTCCCGGTACGGACGCGGGTTGTGCCGATCGCCGGAGGGATCAGTCGATGCGCTGGTGGGCGCCGGTGACCCCGGCCGCCTCGAGTTCCGCACGCAACGCGGCCCGTCCGCGGTGGATCCGGCTCCTGACGGTGCCCATCTTCACGCCCAGGATGCGTCCGACCTCCTCGTAGCTGAGGTCCTCGATGTCACTGAGGACCACGGCGGCGCGGAACTCCGGAGACAGGTTGGCCAGGGCGGTCTGCAGGACGGGGTCGAACGTCTCCTCCGAGATCACCTGCTCCGGGCTGCGTTCTCGACCGGGCACCCTTTCGGCGTCCTCGGGCAGCGCCTCGAAGCGGATGCGCCCGCGCCGGCGTGCGGAATCGAGGAACAGGTTGGTGACGATACGGTGCATCCAGCCCTCGAAGGTCCCCGGCTTGTAGCGGTCCAGCGAGCGGAACACCCTGATGAACGCCTCCTGGGTGATGTCCTCGGCGTCGTGGGCGTTCCCGCAGAGGCGGTACGCCAGGCGGTAGACACGGTCACCGTGCTGCGCGACGAGCTCGGACCAGGACGGCATGTCCGTAGCCTCGCCGGTGGCGTCGAAACGAGCGGTCCCGGCCGCCTCGTCGAGGGCGACCGGTGCGATCGCCGTCCCGTGCACGGTTCGTGAGTACATGCGCTGCCGCCGCCTTCCGGCCCGGGCCTGTGGGAGCCCGCGCGGTGGTGGCCGCGCCCTCGTGGCGCGACGTGTGCCCACCCTCCCCTACGGGGCTGTCCTCACGGTATACACGTACTGAGACAGCCCTGAGAGTCTGATACCGATCCGATCACCGCGCGTTGGTCACCGCTGCCTCCCCGGTCGGGGATACGCTGCTCAGGTGTCCGATTCCTCTGATGTCCCCGCCACCGATCGCTCCGGTCTCGACGGGATGGCGCAACGCAGCGCCGCTCTCGTCGACGACTCGCTCTACGCCTCCGCACGGGCCGAGGCCGAGGAACTCGGGGCCGCCTCGCCGGACGCCCTGACCGCGGACGCGATCCGCCTGGTGGCCCGCTTGAACGGCACCCGCGCCGCCGTGTGCATCACCCCCGCGCCGGGAGTCCCCGCTCTGGCGATCCTCGCGGCGGCCGCGCCCGGCTCCGGAGCCGTGGTCACCTGCATCACCGACGACCCGCATCACCTCGAGGCGGCGCGATCGGCCGTCCGCGGCGCGGGCCATCCCGCCTCCTCCGCCCGCTACATCGCCGCCCGGCCGCTCGAGGTGGCCGACAAACTCGCGGACGGCGCCTACGACCTCGTGGTCGCGGACGTCCCGGCACATTCGGTGCCGCGCGTGATCTCCCGATCCCACCAGCTGTTGCGCGCCGGCGGCGCGCTGGTCCTGATGGGCGAGCACGCCCCGCTGCCCGAGGACGCGGAGCTCCCCGAGCGCGCGCACGTCACGGTGCTCCCCGTGGGGACCGGCCTGACCGTGGTCACCCTCTGAGCGGTCCTCCCCTCCCAAGGGTTCACCCCCCGGGGCGCGAGGTCAGCCCTGCAGTGAGGTGGTGGTGTTCTTGGCGACGCTCACCACGCCGCCCGCGCTGACCGGGAACCGGCTGCGGTCGCGTTCGTGATCCACACCGATCAGGTCCCCGTCGCCGATGTGGCAGTTCTTGTCGACGATCGCCTTGCGGACCACGGCCCCGCGACCGATGCGGACGCCCGGCATGAGGACACTGCCCTCGACGACCGCCCCGTCCTCGACGATGACGTTGTTCGACAACACCGAGTTGCGCACGGTGGCGGCGGAGACGATCGTCCCCGAGCCGACCATGGATTCCTGGGACATGCCGCCGTTGACGAACTTCGCCGGCGGCAGGTTGTCCTGCTGGGTCCGGATGGGCCACAGGGAGTTGTAGAGGTTGAACACGGGGTGCACCGACACCAGGTCCATGTGCGCGTCGTAGAACGCGTCGATGGTGCCCACGTCGCGCCAGTACCCGGCATCACGCTCGGTCTCGCCGGGGACGTTGTTCAGGGCGAAGTCGTAGACGTAGGCCCGCTCCTGCTCGACGAGGGCCGGGATGATGTCGCCGCCCATGTCGTGGGTGGAGTCGGGCTTCTCCGCGTCCGCCTTGAGCGCCTCGATGAGGGCGTCGGTGGTGAAGATGTAGTTGCCCATGGAGGCGAAGGTCGCGTCCGGATCATCCGGCGTGCCCGGGGGGTCGGAGGGCTTCTCGACCCAGCCGCGGATCAGGTCGTCGTCGCCGGCGTCGATGCAGCCGAACGCGAACGCCTCGCTGCGCGGGACACGGATCCCCGCGACGGTCACGGCGGCGCCGGTGGAGATGTGGTGGTCCAGCATCTGCCTGGGGTCCATCCGGTACACGTGGTCCGCGCCGAACACGACGATGTGGTCCGGCTTCTCGTCGTAGACCAGGTTGAGCGACTGCAGGATCGCGTCGGCCGACCCGGTGTACCAGCGGGGGCCCAGACGTTGCTGGGCGGGGACCGGTGCGACGTACTCGCCGCCCATCCCGCGCATGTGCCACACCTGGGCGATGTGGCGGTCCAGCGAGTGGGACTTGTACTGGGTGAGGACGCAGATCTGCATGAACCCCGCGTTGACGAGGTTGCTGAGCACGAAGTCGATGAGACGGTAGGACCCCCCGAACGGCACCGCGGGTTTGGCCCGGTCCGCCGTGAGCGGGAAGAGTCGCTTGCCCTCGCCACCGGCGAGGACGATTGCTAGGACGTGCGGCTGATTCCTCACGCCCCCACCGTATCGACTCCGCCCTCACCCGGACCGGTCATCGTGGGGTTTGCCCCCGCCCAGTACCGAACCGTAACCCCGCGGTCGGGCGGTGTTCGCCGGGCACGCCTCGGGCGGGGGCCCGAGCGACTACCTTGGCCGGTGTGCGAGTAGCGATGATGACGAGGGAGTACCCGCCTGAGGTCTACGGCGGTGCCGGAGTGCACGTGACCGAACTGGTGGCCAACCTACGGCCGCTGTGCGAGGTGGACGTGCTGTGCATGGGGGCCGACCGCGACACCGCCCGCGCTTTCCGACCGGATCCCGAGTTGGGCGCGGACGCCAACCCCGCGATCCAGACTCTCTCCGCCGGGTTGCGCATGAGCGTCGCGGCCGAGGGCGCGGACCTCGTCCACTCCCACACCTGGTACACGGGGCTCGCCGGGCACCTCGCGGGGCAGCTCTACGGCATCCCGCACGTTGTGTCCGCGCATTCACTGGAACCCAGCCGGCCGTGGAAGGCCGAGCAGCTCGGCGGTGGATACCGGGTCTCGTCGTGGTCGGAGCGCACCGCCTTCGCGGGAGCCGACGCGGTGGTCGCGGTGAGCGCCCGGATGAAGGACGAGATCCTGCGCGTCTACCCCGAGATCGACCCGGACCGCATCCACGTGATCCTCAACGGCATCGACACCTCCGTGTGGTCACCCGTCGAGACCTTCGCCGGCGAGGGTTCGGTCCTGCGCCGGAACGGCGTGGACCCGGACCGGCCGATCGTGGCGTTCGTCGGACGGATCACCCGGCAGAAGGGCGTGCCCCACCTGGTGCGCGCCGCCCGGGACTTCCACCCTGACGCCCAGCTGGTGCTGTGCGCCGGCGCCCCGGACACCCCCGAGATCGCCGCCGAGATGGAGTCGCTGGTGGCGGAGCTGCAGTCCACCCGCGACGGTGTGTTCTGGCTGCGCGACATGTTGCCGCGCGAGGAGGTCATCGAGATCCTCTCCGCCGCGACGGTCTTCGCCTGCCCGTCGGTCTACGAGCCACTGGGCATCGTCAACCTGGAGGCGATGGCGTGCGACACGGCGGTCGTGGCGTCCGATGTCGGCGGGATCCCCGAGGTGGTCGTCGACGGCGAGACGGGCACCCTCGTGCACTACGACGCATCCGCGACCGACGCATTCGAGGCCGGGCTCGCGGCTGCCGTCAACGACCTGGTGGCGGACCCGGGCAAGGCCGCCCGGATGGGGCTGGCGGGCAAGGAGCGGGCCCGTACCCGGTTCTCGTGGGAGGCGATCGCCGAGCAGACCCATCGGATGTACGCCTCACTGCTGTAGAGGCTCCCCCGGCCGTGGAGGCGGCCTCCCGGCCGGCAGCGCCCGGTAGGTGTGCACCTCGACGTGTATCCGGACCGGGCGGTCCTGCGGGCCCAACCGGGCCTCGAGCCCGGACCTGTCGAGGTGGACGCCGCTCGGCCCCATGAGCGCCAGGTCCACGGCCACCGGGGCGGGGACCTCGGTGAGCACGTCGACGGTACGCACCTCGCCGGGGCGGAAGTGGTCGGCGAGGTCCGCGTCCAGGCGGTCCGACTTGTCCGGGGCCGGCTCCAGCATGCCGCCGGCCGAACGCAGCGGCTCGAGATGGCCCGGCCCGGGAACGGCGACGACCAACGTGCCACCCGGCCGGAGCACCCGGGCGAACTCCGCCGGGTTCCTCGGGGCGAAGACCACCTGCACCAGGTCGACGCAGTCGTCCGCGAGCGGGAGTCCGTCCCAGGTGTCCGCGACCAGGGCCGCGACGTCATCGTGGACCCTGGCGAGTCGGCGCGCCGCCGCGGTGGAGATCTCCGTGCCGACCCCGAGCGCGCCGGCCGGTCGCCCGGCCCCCGCCAGCGCGTCGACGACACCGGCGAGGTAGAAGCCGGTCCCGGCGCCGGGCTCGAGCACCACCGGCCGGGCCGGTCCCGCGTGGACGCCGCCGGTCCCGGGCGCGAACGCCTCGCGGGCGACTCCGGCGAGGATCGCCACGAGGGGGTCGAACAGTCCCGAGCCGAGGACCCGGTCGCGCGCCGCGACCTGGTCCGCTCCGTCGCCGGGGAAGCGCCGGCCGCGGGGACCGAAGAGGCTGAGGTGCCCCTGCCGGGCCCGGTCGAACGAATGCCCGGCAGCGCACACCACCGCCCGGCCCACGGCCTCCATACCCTGTCCGCAGACCGGACAGCGCAACAGCGGCACGACGCGGTCGAGGGCGGCCGGCCCCGAGCCCGCAGGTGCTGACGGGGAGGAACTCACGGGCGGGGCCGGTCCGCGAGGTCGCGGAGCAACGCCATGAGCGTGCGCGTCGCGAACCCGGTGGCCACCGGCCCGACCTCATCGATCTCCTCGGACGAGCGGGCCGGCCCCGCGATGTCGAGGTGCGCCCACGGCCGACCGTCCACGAAGCCCTCGAGGAACAACGCCGCGGTGATGGCACCCGGCCCCGTGGGTGCCTGCCGACGGTCGGCGATGTCGGAGCGGACCGCCGGGCGCAGATCGTCGGGGAGCGGCAGCCGCCACCATCGCTCCCCCGCCGCGGCCCCCGCCGCGGCGACCCGGTCGGCGAGGTCGTCGTCGTTCCCCATGACCGCTCCCGTGCGCATCCCCAGCGCGACCTTCATCGCACCCGTGAGGGTGGCCACGTCCACGACGACCTCCGGGTCGCACTCGGCGATGCCGTGGGCGAGCGCGTCGGCGAGGACCATCCGGCCCTCCGCGTCCGTGTTCGTGACCTCGGACGTCGTTCCGCCCACGTGCGTGACGACGTCACCCGGGCGGTAGGCGGAACCGGACAGCATGTTCTCGGCGGAGGGCACCACCACGGTCAGGTCGACATCGGCGTACCCGGGCGACCCGTCCGAACAGAACGCCGCGGCCGCCGCCACGACCGCGGCCGAGCCCGCCATATCCGTGCGCATGAGGTGCATCCCGTCGGCGGGCTTGACCGAGATCCCCCCGGTGTCGAAGGTGATGCCCTTGCCCACCAGCAGCACCCGCGGGCCCGGGCCGGGGCGGCGGGCCACCAGGACGCGCGGGCCGGCCGCCGAGCCCCCGCCCACCGCGAGCACGCCGCCGAACCCGCCGGAGACGAGCCCCTCTCCCTCGATGACCTCGGTCCGCATGCCCGCCTCGCCCAGTGCCTCGGCCATCCGGGCCACCAGCCACTCGGGTGTCTTCAGATCGGAGGGGGCCCCGGCGAGATCGCGCGCCATCGCCGTGGCCCGGGCTTCCTCCTCGGCCGCCGCCACCGCGCGGGCGACGATCACCTCGTCGTCATCGCCGCTGCCCGGACCGGCCGCCACCTCCACGACCAGATCGGGAACGACCGGTGCGGGGTCCGCGGCGAAGACGTCCTGGCCCCGCGCACCCAGGAGGTACCCGATGACCAGATCGCCTACCCGGTCCGCCGGTAGGGCCCCGGGCACGGCCACGGTCACCGGCCCCTCCGCCCGCGAGTCCCGTAGGTGGCGGGCCAACGCGGCGCCCGCCCGCCGGTGCCCCAGACCGTGATCCACCGCCCCCGACCAGCCGGGACGGGGCGCGGAGTCGGCCAACTCGACCTCGACCACCGGTCGCCCGTCGTGGACGGAGACCCGCGCCTCGTCGGCGTGCCCCAGCGGCACGCGACCGGGCTCGGGAGCGCGGGTGACGACCGCCAGCGCGGCATCGGGGGCGGGACCGGAGACGACACGGAGCGAGGGCAGGGGACGGCCAGGGACGACGGACATCGGGAGGACCTTCCGGGATATGAGTCGGCGCACCCGCCACGAGGGTCGGATGCGCCGGCATCGGTGGGGCGACGAGATCAGGAGATGGCCTGCGACAGCTCCTCGCTGAGCGACTTGGCCTCATCGGGGGTCAGCTCGACGACGAGACGCCCGCCACCCTCCAGAGGGACGCGCATGACGATCCCACGGCCTTCCTTGGCCGCCTCCATCGGTCCGTCACCGGTCCTGGGCTTCATAGCCGCCATCGAGTCGTTTCCCTTCGTCCTTGTCCGCGGGGCGGCGCACTGTGCGGGCGCCCGTCCCCACGATCGGTACTGCTGAGTGGATGATGTCGATTCTAGCGCGTCCGGCCGCGTCCGGACGCCGTAGCGGGACGACCGTCCACCCCGTTCTGCGCCCCGTTCGCCGCGGCGTCCCCGGCCACGGTGACGTCCTCGCCCAACCGGGCCCGGAGCCGGTCGATCTCGACCGCGGCCTGTTCGAGTGCCCAGTCGACCTCCGCCATGGTGTAACCACGCGCAGACATACCGAATCGCACCGACCGGAGATCATCACCGGTCAGGGCCCCGTCCGGCAGGTGGGTGACCGTGTGGTCCCGGGCCACGGGCGGCAACACCTCGGAACGACCGAACACCACGAGCGACAGCCCGAACAGCCCCGCCGCAACGACCAGGGTGACGACCACGTAGACGACGATGGTGAGCATTCCCGTGCTCCCCTCCTGTAGTGACTAGCGCCGCGGCCAGTCTGGCACACGGCCCGCCCCCGGCGGTGTGGCAAGTCACGCCAGGCCGCGTACGGTTCGCGCAGGTCGGCGCGTCCCCACGATCGACGACACCATCTCGAGGGCACGCAGTGTCCCCGGGACGTCGTGGGTGCGGAAGACCCGCGCACCGAGGTAGGCCGCGACCGAGGTCGCCGCGAGGGTGCCCTCCGCGCGGTCGTCCACGCCCGCGTCCAGGGTCTCGCCGACGAAGTCCTTGTTGCTCAGCGCCATGAGGACCGGGTGCCCGATCGCCACGATCTCGTCCATCCGTCGCAACAACTCGAGGCCGTGGAAGGTGTTCTTGCCGAAGTCGTGGGTGGGGTCGACGAGGATGCCGTCCGGCGGGACACCGGCTGCCAGCGCGCGGTCGGCAGCCGCCGAGAGTTCGTCGACGACGTCGCGGACGACGTCGGCATACCCCACGCGGAACGGCCGCGTCCGGGGCACCGCACCGCCCGTGTGCGAACAGACGAACCCGGCGCCCGCCTCCCCCGCCGCGGTCAGGACGCCGGGATCGTGACCCGCCCACGTGTCGTTGACCAGATCCGCCCCGGCCGCCACCGCGCGCCGGGCGACCTCGCCCCGCCAGGTGTCGATCGAGATCACCACGTCCGGGTGACGGTCACGCACGGCCTGTACGAACGGCACGACCCTGCGGGTCTCCTCCGCGGCGTCGACGAGGTCACCGGGCCCGGCCTTGACGCCGCCGATGTCGAGGATGTCCGCGCCGGCTGCCACCACCTCGTCGACCCGGGCCATCGCCGCCGTGTCGGTGAACGTGGCCCCACGGTCGTAGAAGGAGTCCGGGGTGCGGTTGACGATCGCCATCACCAGCGGGCGGTCGACCGGAACCGGGCGACCACACAGTGTGGGCGCGGGGACAGGCGCCGGGCCGACACCGGGACCGGCGGCGATCACCGGCGACCTCCACAGGCGTCTAGCGCGGCCTCGAGGTCGTCGCACACGACCAGGTGCGCCAGCGCCTCGGGTTTGACCAATCCGGCTTCCGCCAACCCTCCGACCCAGTCCAGCAAGGGGCGGTAGAAGCCGATCGGGTCATAGAGCACCACCGGCTTGTGGTGGAAGCCCAGGGAGGCCGAGGTCCACATCTCGAACATCTCCTCCATGGTCCCGATCCCGCCGGGCAGGGTGAGGAAGGCGTCGGATCGCTCCTCCATCTCCCGCTTGCGTTCCCTCATTGTGGTGACGACGACGAGTTCGTCGGCCGCGGTGTCGGCGACCTCGCGGACCCGCAGCCCCTCGGGGATCACACCGACGGTGCGTGCGCCGCCGGCTCGTGCCGCCTCGGCGAGCGCACCCATCATCGAGACGTTGCCGCCGCCGGACACGAGCGACCACCCTCGTCGGGCGATGCCCTCCCCCACGTCCGTCGCGATGGCCAGCAACTCCGGGTCGTAGGTGGAGGAGGCGCAGTAGACGCAGACACGGCGACCGGGGACCGGGGCTATCACCGCTCGACCCCGCGGTGCTCCTCGCCGTAAAGGTCCTCCCGCTCCTCGGACGTCAGCGCCGCCCTGTGGTGGGCCTCGCGGATGTACTCCACGGTCTCCGACACGGAGTCCGTCACCAGGAACAGGTCGGGATCGGACGCGGAGATCATCCCCTCCTCGGCCAGAGTGCCGCGGATCCAGTCGGTCAGTGGGGCCCAGAAGTCCACGCCGAGCAGCACGATCGGGAACCTCGTGATCTTGTCCGTCTGGACGAGGGTGATGGCCTCGAAGAACTCGTCGAGGGTGCCGAACCCACCCGGCGTGCACACGAAGGCCTGCGTGTACTTGACGAACATCGTCTTGCGGATGAAGAAGTAGCGGAAGTGCAGACCCAGGCTCACCCACCGGTTCAGGCCCTGCTCGTGGGGCAACTCGATCCCGAGACCGACAGACTCACCATCCGCCTCCCACGCCCCCTTGTTCGCCGCCTCCATCTGTCCGGGCCCGCCACCGGTCACGACTGCGTAGCCGGCCTCCACCAGCGCACGGCCGAGCTCCACGGCCTGCTCGTACGCCGGGTCCCCGGGCCGGGTGCGGGCCGAACCGAACACGCTGACGGCGTCCGACAGTTCGGCCAGTGCGCCGAATCCGTTGACGAACTCGCTCTGGATACGCAGCACCCGCCACGGGTCGGTGTGCAGCCAGTCGGTGTCCTGGTTCTTGTCCAGCAGCCGCTGGTCGGTGGTGGTGTGTTCGCCACCCTTTTCACGACGGACGAGGACGGGGCCTCGCATGTGCACGGGGTCGTTGGGGGCCATGGGCCGGGGTCTCCTTCGATGATCTGGGGGTGGGCCGGGAGCGGCGGTACCCGGGACGTGGGCGATCCCGGGGCGCTCGCCGCCCTAGCTGGTGAGGTAGGCGCGCAGGACCCTGCTGACGTCGGTGATCTGTGCCGCCGGACAGTACTCGTCGCGCTTGTGGGCCATGCCGGGGTCGCCGGGGCCGAGGTTGACCGCCGGGATGCCCAGCGCCGCGAAACGGGACACGTCGGTCCACCCGTACTTCGCACGGACCCGCCCACCGGCCGCGCGGACGAGCTCCGCCGCAGCCGGGGCCCCCAGGCCGGGAAGCGCCCCCGGCGAGAGGTCGGTGAGTTCCCAGTACAGACCGGGCTCGGCGGGCGGGGTCTCCCCTTCCGTCACACGTGGGAGACCGGTCAGCCCCAGGGCGTCGAGGGCGTGCGCGAGGGCGGCATCGGTGTCCCGGTCCGGGGCCGACCGGAAGTTCACGTCGAGCCAGGCCTCGTCCGGGACCGTGTTGCCGGCGACCCCCGCCGACATCCGCACGGCCTGCAGCCCCTCGCGGTAGACGCACCCGTCGATGTCCACCGACCGGGCCTCATAGGTCGCGAGCGCCCCCAACACCGGCGCGAGCCGGTGCACGGCGTTGTCGCCCAGCCAGCTCCGCGCCGAGTGGGCCCGCACGCCGCGGGCGTGGACCCGGATCCGCAGGGTCCCCTGGCAGCCGGCCTCGATGAGCCCGCCGGTCGGCTCGCCGAGGATCGCCACATCCCCCGTCAGCCAGTCGCGGTGCGTGCGTTCGAGGACACCCAGACCGTTGGCCGTGGCCTCGATCTCCTCGCAGTCGTAGAGCACCAGGGTGAGGTCGTGCGCCAGCTCGTCGGAGTCCGCCAGCGCGGCGAACAGGTGCAGAAACACCGCGTCCCCGGACTTCATGTCCACTGTCCCGCACCCGTGCAGGACCCTTTCCGTCCCCTCGCCGGTGACCCGGCACGGGACGTTGTCCGCCAGGGGGACCGTATCGAGGTGTCCGGCGAGCACGACCCGGGTCGGGAGGCCCCGGGAGGTACGGGCGAGGACCCGGTTGCCGTCCCGGATCACCTCCGTCCGGCCCGCGGCCGGCCCGGTGAAGCCCGCGACGGTCGCCTCGAGAGCGGCCTGTACGGCGGCGGCGATCGCATCCTCCTCCCGTGAGGGACTGGGGATGTCGACGAGGGCGCGGGTGAGGTCGACCGGGTCGGCGGTCAGATCGAGGGCGGCGGTCACGGCCCCCACCCTAGTTGCCCGTGACCCGTGCCCGTCGGGGCAGACCGCTAGCATCGGGGCCATGAGTGCACATGGAGCCGTGGCCACCGGAATCGCCACCCTGACGTCCGACCACACCGTTCTCGACGTGTGGTACCCAGAGCCGGAGCTGGGCGCCGCGTCCGCCGGCGGTCACCGGGTGCTGTCCGGCGACGAGGTACCCGCCGAGCTGTCGCCGCTGACCGGCGCCGACGCCGACCGGGGGGTCGAGAGGGTGGCCGTGCGGGTGGAGATCGAGGACCTGACCCAGCCGCCGTCCGACGCCTACGACGCCTATCTCCGGCTCCACCTGATCAGCCATCGCCTCATCAAGCCGCACTTCGCGAACATGGACGGCTTGTTCGGCAAGCTGAGCAACGTCGTGTGGACCAACTTCGGACCGTGCGCGGTCCCGGGCTTCGAGCTGGTGCGCGCCAAGCTGCGGGCCCGCGGCCCGGTCACGGTGTACGGCGTGGACAAGTTCCCGCGCATGGTGGACTACGTGGTCCCGTCGGGCGTCCGCATCGCCGACGCCGACCGCGTCCGCCTGGGCGCCCACCTGGCCGAGGGCACCACGGTCATGCACGAGGGGTTCGTCAACTTCAACGCCGGCACGCTGGGCGCGTCGATGGTCGAGGGTCGCATCTCCGCGGGTGTCGTGGTCGGCACCGATTCCGATGTCGGCGGCGGCGCCTCCATCATGGGCACGCTCTCCGGCGGCGGCAAGGAGACCATCTCGATCGGTGAGCGCTGCCTGCTCGGGGCCAACTCGGGTGTCGGCATCTCGCTGGGCGACGACTGCGTGGTCGAGGCCGGACTGTACGTCACCGCGGGCACCAAGGTGGACGTCCGGGCGGGCGCCTGGGCCGAGCGGGAACCGGTCAAGGCCGGCCAGCTCTCGGGCATGGACAACCTGCTCTTCCGGCGCAACTCACTGACCGGTTCCGTCGAGGCGGTGCCGTGGAAGCGCGAGGGCGTCGAGCTCAACGCGGATCTGCACGCCAACGACTGACGCCGATTCTCATCTCGGCGGCGTCACCCCCCGTCGACAAGGACGTTCCGCACACATCGCCCGAGAGGCGGGTGCGCGGAACGTCCTTCTCTATGGGGCGGCCGGGCGACGCGGGCGGCCGGGCGACGCCGGACGCCGGACGAGGCGGGACGCCGGGTGACGCGGGCGGCCTGCTCAGCCCAGTCGGCGCACGGCCTCGTCCACCGTGGCGTCGGTGGCGGTCAGCGCGATGCGGACGTGCCGCGCCCCGGCGGGTCCGTAGAACTCGCCCGGCGCGACGAGCACGCCGCGCTCGGCGAACCAGTCCACGGTGTCGCGGCAGGCCTCGTCGCGGCTGGCCCACAGGTACAGGCCGGCCTCTGAGTGATCGATCCGGAATCCGGCCGCCTCGACCGCGGGCAGCAGGCGTGCACGGCGGGCCCGGTACCGCTCACGCTGCTCGGCCTCGTGGGCGTCATCGCCCAGGGCGGCCGTCATGGCCGACTGGACGGGCAGCGGCATCATCATCCCGGCGTGCTTGCGCACCTCGAGAAGCTCGGCGACCAGGCCGGGGTCACCGGCGACGAACCCGGCGCGGTACGACGCGAGGTTGGAGGTCTTGGACAGCGAGTGCAGTGCGAGGAGGCCGGTGTGGTCGCCGTCGCAGACACGCGGATCGAGGATCGAGGGTGCCTCGCCCTCCCACACCAGTCCGAGGTAGCACTCGTCGGAGGCGACGATCACGCCGCGGTCGCGGGCCCAGCCGACCACCTTGCGCAGGTGGTTCACGCCGAGCACCTTGCCGCTGGGGTTCGACGGCGAGTTGAGGTACAGCAACGTCGGCGAGGACGGGCCGAGCTGCATGAGCGAGTCGGCGCGAACCACCGTGGCCCCCGCCAGCAGTGCGCCGACCTCATAGGTCGGGTAGGCGACCTCGGGCACGACGACCGTGTGGCCCGGCCCCAGTCCGAGCTGGGCGGGCAGGCCCGCGATGAGTTCTTTTGTGCCGATCGCCGGTAGCACGGCGTCGGGAGTGATCCCCGTGATGCCGTACCGGCGCTCGAGCGCGTCGACCGCGGCCCGCCGCAGATCGGGGGTGCCGACGGTCGTGGGGTACCCGGGCCAATCCGAGCCTGCGGCGAGCGCCTCGCGGATCACCGGGGCGACCGGGTCCACGGGCGTGCCGACGGTGAGGTCGACGAGACCGTCCGGGTGGGCGGAGGCGCGCGAGCGGGCGTCCGAGAGGGTGTCCCAGGGGAACACCGGGAGCGCGCGCCCGGGCGGTCGACGCTCCGGGCGCGACACCACCGGGGTCACTCCTGGTTCATGGGCGGGAGCGCCTTGACCATCGGGTGGTCGTAATCGACCTTGCCGACCTTGGCCGCGCCGCCCGGCGATCCGAGCTCGACGAAGAAGTCCGCGTTCGCGGCGTTGTACTCGGTCCACTCGTCCGGGACGTCGTCCTCGTAGAAGATGGCCTCCACGGGGCAGACCGGCTCACACGCCCCGCAGTCGACGCACTCGTCGGGGTGGATGTACAACATCCGTCCACCCTCGTAGATGCAGTCGACAGGACACTCCTCGACGCAGGACTTGTCCATCACGTCGACGCACGGCTCTGCGATCGTGTAGGTCACGTCAGCCACCTTCCTCGTAGCGGTATGACCTGAATCGTATGTCACAGGCCACGCGGATGCGGAAGCCGCCCCGCGAGCCGATCGACCTATGTGACGACGGTCACCCCGATGGGTCGGTGGGCGGGTCCGTAGACGGTGTCACGACGGCGGACCGGGCGTCCGATCCCGGTGGCGATCTCCTCGATCTCCTCCGGGGTCTTGGCCGAGCCGTTCTCTGCGCCGGCCATCCGCGAGATGGTCTCCTCCATGAGGGTCCCGCCCAGGTCGTCGGCGCCGGATCGCAGCATGGTCCGCGTCCCCGCGACCCCGAGCTTGACCCAGCTCGTCTGCACGTGGTCGATCGCCCCGTGCAGCATGATGCGGGCCAGGGCGTGGACCGCGACGTTCTCCTCCCGGGTCGGACCGGGCCGTGAGGCGCCGGCCAGGTACAGCGGCGCGCTGCGGTGCACGAAGGGCAGCGGGACGAACTCGGTGAAGCCGCCCGTGCGTTCCTGGATCCCACGGAGGGTCCGCAGGTGGGCCACCCAGTGGCGCGGGGTGTCCACGTGGCCGTACATCATCGTCGAACTCGACCGCAGCCCCACCTCGTGGGCGGTGGTGACGATGTCGATCCACTCGGAGGCGGGGAGTTTGCCCTTGGTGAGCACCCAGCGCACCTCGTCGTCGAGGATCTCCGCCGCGGTACCGGGGATGGTGTCCAGCCCCGCCGCACGGAGCTCGGTGAGCCACTCCCGGACCCCCACGCCCGATCGCGAGGCGCCGTTGGAGATCTCCATGGGGCTGAACGCGTGCACGTGCATGGACGGCACCCGCTCCTTGACCGCGCGGACCAGGTCGGCGTACCCGGACACCGGCAGGTCCGGGTCGATGCCGCCCTGCATGCACACCTCGGATGCGCCGGAGACGTACGCCTCGTACGCGCGGTCGGCGACCTCGGCCGCGGAGAGCGAGAACGCGTCGGCGTCGCCCTTGCGCTGGGCGAAGGCGCAGAAGCGGCATCCGGTGTAGCAGATGTTGGAGAAGTTGATGTTCCGGTTGACGACGTAGGTGACGGTGTCCCCCACCACGTCGGCGCGGATCCGGTCGGCGAGCCCCGCGACGGCGGCCAGGCCGTCCCCGGTGGCGGTCGCCAGCGCGAGATACTGCCCATCGGTGAGGCCGGCGGGGTCCGCCTCGGCTGCGCGCAGCGCGGCCACGACCTCGGCGTCGGCCCGCTCGGTGACCAGCGCCGCGGCCCCCAGCTCCGCCGCGCGGGCCCGGATGACGTCCCAGTTGCCGAAGGCCTCGCCGATGTCCGACCGGGTGTCCGTATTGCGGCCCTCGGAGTCGATCGCCGTGTGCAGATCGGTCCGTCCGCTCGAGTCCCAGTCGTCGTCGGGCTCCTGCCAGGGCCGTCCCTGCGGCTGCACCACCTCGTCGTCGTCCCCCACCACGGCGAGCCCGCTCGACGGGTCCGCCAGCGCACGGACGTGACCCGCCACCCGTGGGTCGATCCACGCGTCGCCCGCACCGACGTAACGGGGATGCGCGGTGAGTCGTTCGGTGAGCGTCCACCCGCGCGCGGCGAGGTCGGCGGTGAGCTCGTCGAGGTGCGGCCACGGCCGCTCGGGGTTGACGTGGTCCGGGGTGAGCGGCGAGATCCCGCCCAGATCGTCCACACCGGCGTCGATCAGGGCCAGTACGTCGTCGCGGTCGACGAGGTTGGGCGGGGCCTGCACCGCCACGCGCGGGTCGAGCACCAGTCGGGCGACGGCGATCGCGGCGAGGAACTCGTCGGTGCCCGCGTCGTCCGCGGCGCGCATCGCGGTGTCCGGCTTGGCGCGGAAGTTCTGCACGATCACCTCCTGCAGGTGACCGAACTCGCGGGCGAGCCCGGCCAGCGCGAGCAGGCTCTCGGCTCGCTCGGTGCGGTTCTCGCCGATCCCCACGAGGATCCCGGTGGTGAACGGCACTGCGAGGCGGCCCGCGTCGGTGAGGGTGCGCAGGCGGACGGCCGGGTCCTTGTCCGGGCTGCCGTGGTGGCACTCGCCCGGGGTGGTGAACAACCGGGTCGCGGTGGTCTCGAGCATCATGCCCATCGACGGGGCGACCGGCTTGAGGGTGGACAGTTCGGACCAGCTCATCACGCCCGGGTTGAGGTGCGGCAGCAGCCCGGTCTCCTCGAGCACCCGGATCGCCATGGCGCGCACGTAGTCCAGCGTCGAGGAGAAGCCGCGGGACTCGAGCCATTCCCGGGCCTCGGGCCACCGGTCCTCCGGACGGTCGCCGAGCGTGAACAGGGCCTCCTTGCACCCGGCCTCCGCGCCGCGGCGGCACAGGTCGATGACCTCGTCCGGGTCGAGGAACATGCCCTCGCCCGCCGCCCGGAGCTTGCCGGGGATTGTGACGAACGTGCAGTAGTGGCAGCGGTCCCGGCACAGGCGGGTCAGCGGGACGAACACCTTGCGGGAGTACGTCACCACCCCGGGGCGCCCCTCGTCGACGAGGCGGGCGTCCCGGCGGCCGGCGGCGAGGGAGGTCAGCCTCGCCAGGTCCTCGCCCCGCGCGGCGAGCAGCACGGCAGCCTCGGTGACGTCCAGGGTGAGCCCGTCGGAGGCCCGGCGCAGGGCGCGCCGCACGGCCGACGCCGTGGGCCGGGGATCGGCGGGGTTCGGTGCGTGATCCATGCCCGTGATGATGCCCCACCTCGCGTGCGTGGCGAGCGGCCGGTGCTCCACGGGTGGTCAGGGGCCTGACGCGTGCTCCCGCCCACTAGTCTTACCGTCATGCCCGATCACGCAGTCCCCCTCCGCACGAACGGGGACCCCCTGGTGTCCAGCCCGGCCGCAGCCGACGGGGGTGCGCACGCTCTCCGCGCACCGCGCCCGGCGCTCGACGAGCGGGACGCGGGCGGCGAACTGCCGGACACCGGCGATGCACTGCTGACGAACAACCGGGTGCTGGTCACCGCGCCGCGGCACCGGATCGAGAAGCGCACACCGTTCCTCTTCGTGATCGAGGGAATCTGGTCCTGGGCGGTCCTCGCGGGCCTGCAGGTCGGCTGGTTCTTCTGGGGCGACAACGTCATGGCGTTCTGGAACTGGGTGGCGCTGGCGGTGACGGTGCCGTTCGCGTTCATGGGCATCGTCGTGGCGCCGTGGTGGCGATACATCGTGGCCCGGTGGGACGTCTCGGACACGGCGGTGTGCTCACGCAAGGGGTGGTGGACCACCCAGTTCCGCATCGCGCCGCTGGCCCGTCTGCAGACCGTGTACACGACGCGCACCCTGTTCGAGCGGTGGTTCGGCCTGGCGACCGTCAACGCCTCCACCGCGTCCGCCCAGGGCACGGTGGAGATCCGGGGGCTCAACCTGGCCGACGCCGAGGCGTTGGCCCAGCACCTCATCGCAATCGCGAACCTGGACTCGGAGGACGGAACGTGACCGGGCCCGAGACGGCGCCCGGGGTGACGGCGGCCGGGGTGACGGCGGCCGAACCGGCGGAGGAGGTCTCCGGCACCGACGAACCCGCGGTCGCCGAGAAGATCGACCCGGAGGCCCCCTGGCAGCGCCTGTCCTGGCGAATGCTGCTCGTGTACCCGCTGGGCATGCTGACGCGCCTGCTCCCGCTGTTCCTCATCTCCCTGTGGCTGGGCTCCAACCGCAGCAACTACTGGTTCGAGATCGTCGTGGTCTCGCTGGTGATCCTCAGCGGTGTCCTGCGGTGGCTGTCGACCAGCTATCAGGTCGGACGCACCCACATCATCCTGAAGAAGGGCTTCTTCAGCCGCCAGGTGGTCACGGTCGCCCGTCAGCGCATCCGGAGCGTCGACACCGAGTCCGACCTGTTCCACCGGGTCCTCAAGGTCTCGATCGTGGAGGTGGGGACCGGGCGGGCCGACTCCGGGAAGTCGGACGCCGAGCGGTTCCGCCTCGACGCCATCGACACCACACTCGTCGACCCGCTGCGGGACGAGCTCCTCAAACACCGACGCGCCATGGACCCCTCGCTCGACGTGGAGGACGAGGAGCAGTGGGGGTCGAAATACGGGGAGGACATCGCCCGGTGGAAGGTCACCTGGTCGCGGTTCGCGCCGTTCTCTTTCATCGGGTTCGGCGTGCTGTTCTCCCTGTGGCTCATCACCTGGCAGATGGGCGACATGCACGACCGCATCATGGACCTGGCGGTGGTCGAGGGGACCATCGACTGGCTGGACTCACTGGGGCAACCCTGGGCGTTCGTCGGCAAGGGGGTCGCGATCTGGCTGGTCGCCGGGGTGCTGGCGATCATCACCTACGCCATCCGGTACGGCAAGTACGCGCTGACCGACCGGGGCCAGCTGCTCTACGTCCAGAACGGCATCCTGCGGCGCAAGCACATCGCCCTCGACAAGGCCCGGTTGCGCGGCGTGGAGATGCGGCTGCCGGTCTACCTGCGGATGCTCGGCGGCGGCCGGCTGGAACCCATCATGACCGGCACCAAGAAGGGCGCCACCGCGTCGACCCTGCTGCCGCAGGCGCCGATCGCGGACGTGCGTCGGGTGGCGATCCGCATCCTCGGAAACGAGACGCCGGTGACCGTCCCGCTGCGGCGGCACCCGTGGAAGGCCTCCCGTCGGCGGGTCACCCGGGGCCTGCTCCCGTTCTGGATCGTCGCCGGGATCATCGTGCTGGTGCGGATCGACTCGGGCCCGTCGGCGGACATCTGGGTGCACTGGGGCATCCCCGCCGCACTGGTGTTCTTCGTGGTGCTGTCGGTGGACCGTATCCGCATGCTCGGACACGCGCTACTGCCGGAGGTGTTGGTGA
Source organism: Dietzia sp. IBK-p2-15D (assembly GCF_057773105.1). NCBI lineage: Bacteria > Bacillati > Actinomycetota > Actinomycetes > Mycobacteriales > Dietziaceae > Dietzia > Dietzia sp. IBK-p2-15D. The sequence continues at coordinate 101,068 of NZ_JBYMTK010000004.1, read as the reverse complement.
CCTCGAACGGGTCGTGGACCGCCAAGCGATCCGTTCTCGAGGCGGACGGGATCATCGGCTGGACCGTCACCCAGTCGGTGTTCCAGCGCACGGCGCGCGTCGCGACCGTCTCCGCGGCCACACCGGCCGGGAACGGCGTCTACTCGGTGGTCGACATCGACGCCGACGAGGCGTGGGCGCTCGCCGAGGCGCTGACGCCGGGGATCACCGACGTGTGGCACCACACCGGAGAGCCCGGGGGCCGTGTCTCACCGTCGATGGGCGTCCGACGCGGGTGACGGCCACAGCGTGGCCATCCACAGCGGGACCAGACCCCCGAACACCAGGAGCGCGAGCCCGCGCAGTCCGATCGGCACGGGCATGTCTCCCCCGGGGCCCAGATTGATCGCGACCAACGTGAGGATCCAGACGAGGGCGGGGAACGCCGCCACGATCTTCCGCTGCGACCACATCGACCCGACCCGCACCAGGAACAGCGACCACGCCCCGGCGGCGAGGACACTGATCGGGACCGGCACGAGACCGACATACATGGTCAGCCACGCCGAGGCGAGCACGCAGCTTGCCACCGCACCGATCGCGAGCAGCACCAGCGCAGTCCCCAACTCGGCGACGGAAGCCGCCCGCGCACGCGGTACCACGGAGGCCCCCTGCGCGCCCTGCGCCGCGGCTGTCATGGTCGCTCCCCGCCCAGCCCGTCGAGCAGGTGCGCCGACCCGGCCGGGCACGTGACGTACGGTCCGTCGTCCTCGGCGCGGTCACGGGCGATGTACCACTCCACCTGGGGGACGGACTGCAGGACCCCGTTGGTCAGGGCGAGGAACCAGGGCTCCCCCTCCGGGCCGGGCACCAGCTCGAGCTGGGTGGCGTGTCCGGTCAGGGCGGCCAGTTTGGCGGCGTAGTCGGCGTCGTCCAGCGGGACGCGATGGGTCAGTCTCGAGTCCGGGACGGACGGCAGTTCGCCGGACTCCGGGTGCCGCAGGTGCGCGGGCGGCGCAGGGTGGGTCCGGGTGGTCTCCGACCGCGCGGTGACCGTCCAGGCCACACGCTCCGGCCGGTGGGCGGCGTCCTCGATGGCGGCGTGCACCACCTCGTGGGCCCGGATGTGGTCGGGGTGGCCGTAGCCGCCCCGCGGGTCGTAGGTCACCACGAGATGGGGCCTGAAGTCGTCGAGGACGGCCACCACCTCGTCCACCGCCTCCCTGCCCGACCGCACAAACGCACGCGGGTGATCGGCCGACGGCGTCCCCGCCATCCCCGAGTCGCGCCACCGGCCGGCGCCGCCGAGGAAGCGGGTGCGGTCGACCCCGAGGGCGCGCAGGGCGCCCGCCAGTTCGCCGATCCGGTACCCCCCGAGTTGGTCGGCGCGGTCCGCGACGAGGCCGGCGAACTCCTCGCCGAGCACCTCGCCCTCCTCGCCGAGCGTGCAGGTGACGACACGGACGTCGCCACCGGCGGCGACCAGCGCGGCGATCGTGCCGCCGGTGGTGATCGCCTCGTCGTCGGGGTGGGCGTGGACGAACAGGGCGCGCACGCCGTCGGCGGGCGGGGTCGCGGTGGTCGGGGTCGCGGTGGTCGGTGTCATCCGGTCCTCTTCCAGGCGGGTGCGGTATCGAACACGTCGGTGGCCGTCCTCGGGTCCGGGTCGTCGCGGGCCGGGCGGGCGGGGTCCGTTCCGCTCACGTCGACCCCGTCGGCGGCCAGCAGCAGGGCCGGCCGCACGAGTGGCACCCGCAGGGCCAGCTCGGCGACCCTGTCGCCCGCGGCGGCGAGATCGACCGCGGCACCCGGGGCGGGCGGGGCGCCCTGACCGGATGATCCTCCCGGCTCCGCCACGCCGAGCGCCCGATTGATCTCGGGGTCACAGACTCCGGTGACGTCGCCGGCCCGCGCGGCCGCACCGCGGCCGAGTGTGCGCGAGGGAGTGGTGGGCGTGGTGGTGACGGTGGTGGTGGCACTCGTCCGTCGGTCGGGGGTCTCCCCCGTGTCCGGGTCGGGCGGGATGAGGCTCGACACGGTGGTCGGCGTGCGGGACGGGGTTGCGGTCCTCGTCCCGGTGGCGGCCGGTCGGGTCCCGCAGGCGAAGCGCGAGACCGCGGCGACCTCGGGCCGTCCGTCGGTCCGCTGCCAGCCCACGACGCCGTCGACGAGCCCGTGCGGGAGTGCGTCCCCGTACAGGGCGGTCGCGTCCAGCTCCCACACCCGGGCACCGATCCCCGCAGAGCGCAGTTGGTCGGCGACGGTGTAGGCAGCGGTCACGGCCCGCTCGTCCGCACCCTCGACCCCCAGGGTCACGGCCAGCGGGGTCCCGTCACGTCGCCAGCGCGTGCCCGTGCGGGTGAAGCCGGCGTCGCCCAGCTCGCGCTCGACGGCGTCCGCGTCAGCGGTGACGGTATCGGCCGATCCCGCGGGGAACGGGAAGGACGACACGGACGGATCGGCCTCCCGCGTGACGATGCGCCCCACCACCTCGGGGTCGATCGCCGCGGCCACCGCGCGACGGACCGCCGGATCGGCCACCGCCGGCGCGACCGTGTTCAGCCCGAGTTCGAGCTGGGCCGCGCTCTCCAGGGGCGCGGTGGTCACTCCCGGGACCGTGGCGGCCACGTCCGCCGCCACCGGGTTCGCCGAGACGATCGCCATCACCCCGGGACCGCCCCTCAGCGACTTCCCGAGCTGGCCGGCTCCGGTGGCCCGTCGCACGACGATCTGGTCGACCTCGGGCGCGCGGGCCCAGTACCGGTCGTTGCGCACGAATTCGATCTGCCCCCGGCCGATGTCGGCCGTGCGGATCATGAACGGCCCCGCGCTCGTCACCGGCAGGAGTTGCATCGAGCCCTGGAATCCGTCGGGCGCACCCTTGAGGATGTGCGCGGGGAGCAGGTGGGTGAACAGGCTCCGCCAGTGCTCCGGCACGACGTCGAACTCCACATCGACGACCTTGCCGCCCGCACCCGAACGGACCTCCACGATCCGCTCGTACCCGGCCGGATCGACCACGCCGGGCTGGCTGGTCATCTGCCGCCAGAGGTACTCGAAGTCCTCCGCCGCGACGGGGACACCGTCGGACCATTGCGCCTGCTGATCGATCGTGTACCGGATGGTCGAGGGGGCGCCGGGGACTCGCGCGGCGGAGACCAGGAGATCCCGGTTGAGCGTCTGTTCGCCACCGGGGCCCGGGACGAACGCGCTGGGCAGCAGCAGCGAGGCCACGAGGTCGGTGTCCACGCCCTGGTCGGCCAGGAGGTGCGGGTTGAAGCCCGGGTCCACCCGGTTCAGCGCGAGCAGGAGACCGTCATCCGTGAGGGTGACCGACGCGCCGTCGGTGCGCTCCTCGCCCACCACCGCCGGTGGGGGCGGGTCGGCGACGCACCCGGTGACGACGACGAGGGCCAGCGCGGCGCACACCGCGGCGGCACCCCGCCGGCGCACCGACGCCCCCCTCGTCGTCATCGACTTCCGGTCTAGCCGACCGTCTGCTGGTCGCGCGACTTGGACCGGCTGCGGGCCTTGGCCCGCTCGTTGGCGGTGAGCAGGACCTTGCGCACACGGACCACCTCGGGGGCCACCTCGACACACTCGTCGACGGCACAGAACTCCATGGCCTCCTCGAGGGAGAGGTTCTTGTGCTTGGACAGCGTCTCGGTGGCGTCGGAGGAGGCCGCACGCATGTTCGTGAGCTTCTTCTCCTTGGTGATGTTGACGTCCATGTCCTCCGAGCGCGGGTTCTCCCCCACGACGACACCCTCGTAGACCTCGGAGCCGGGCTCGATAAAGAAGTCACCGCGGTCGGCCAGCCCGAGCAGCGCGAACGTGGTGGCCTTGCCCGCACGGTCCGCGACCAGCGAACCGGTGTGCCGGGCCCGGATCTCCCCGGCCCACGGCTCGTATCCGGCGGAGTACGAGTTGGCGATCCCCGCACCCCGGGTATCGGTCATGAAGGTCGTCCGGAAGCCGATGAGGCCGCGTGCGGGGACGGTGAACTCCATGCGCACCCAGCCGGAGCCGTGGTTGCTCATCTGCTCCATGCGGCCCTTGCGGGCGGCCATGAGCTGGGTGACCGCACCGAGGTGCTCCTCGGGGACGTCGATGGTCATGTGCTCGAACGGCTCGTGGAGCTTGCCGTCGATCGTCTTGGTGACCACCTGCGGCTTGCCGACGGTCAGCTCGAAGCCCTCGCGGCGCATGGTCTCGACGAGGATGGACAGCGCCATCTCGCCACGACCCTGCACCTCCCAGTCGTCGGGACGCTCGGTGTCGAGCACCTTGAGCGAGACGTTGCCGACGAGCTCCTGGTCGAGGCGCGCCTTGACCATGCGCGCGGTGAGCTTCTTACCGCCGTTCCGGCCGGCCAGGGGCGAGGTGTTGACGCCGATGGTCATGGAGATGGCGGGCTCGTCGACCGTGATGGCCGGGAGGGCGACCGGGTTCTCCGGATCCGCCAGCGTGTCACCGATCATGATGTCGCTGATGCCGGCGACCGCGACGATGTCACCGGCGACGGCCTCCTCGGTGGGCACCCGCTCGACACCGTCGGTCTTGAGCAGCTCGGAGATCTTGACGGACTTGGTCTCCTGCTCGCCGCCCGGCAGGTTGTGGATCCACGCGACCTGCTGCCCCTTGCGCAGCCGGCCGTTGTGGATGCGCACGAGACCGATGCGGCCGAGGAAGTTGGAGGCGTCCAGGTTGGTGACGTGGGCCTGCAGCGGGGCGTCGGCGTCCCCGCGCGGGGCGGGGATCACGTCGTAGAGCAGGGCGAACAGCTCGTCGAGGTTCTCCCCCTCCGGCTCCTGGCCGTTGGCCGGCTGGGTGGTGGACGCCTTGCCGGCGCGGCCGGAGGCGAAGACCACGGGCAGCTCGAGCGCGTGCTCGGCGGCGGCCTGGGCGGCGGGGTCCTCCAGGTCGGCCGCGAGATCCAGGAGCAGGTCCTGTGCCTCCTCGACGACCTCGTCGATCCGGGCGTCCGGCCGGTCGGTCTTGTTGACGACGATGATGACCGGCAGGGAGGCAGCGAGCGCCTTGCGCAGCACGAAGCGGGTCTGCGGTAGTGGCCCCTCGGAGGAGTCGATGAGCAGGACGACGCCGTCGACCATGTTCAGGCCACGCTCGACCTCGCCGCCGAAGTCCGCGTGACCCGGGGTGTCGATGATGTTGAAGACGAGGTCCGCGCCACCGGCACCCGCGCCGTGTCGCCGCACGGAGGTGTTCTTGGCGAGGATCGTGATGCCCTTCTCACGCTCGAGGTCGCCCGAGTCCATGACCCGGTCCACGAGCTCCGCGCGTTCGTCGAACGCGCCGGACTGGCGCAGCATCGCGTCGACGAGTGTCGTCTTCCCGTGGTCGACGTGGGCGACGATTGCGACGTTGCGGAACTCGGTCAAGGCCATACGCTGGGTTCTCCCTCGGAGGCTTACGGGCGCCCGGGGCGGCTCGTGGGCCGCCGGGCTGGTGGTGGGAATCGACGGCGCTAGTCAGCCGCGATCCACAGGCGCGTCCGGTCGAGCGCGCGTGCGGATCCACTTTACCCGCTGATCCGGACGATTCCCCCATCCTGAGACCACCCCGACAGTGCGGACACCCTGTGTGTTATTTACATCACGTATAACTTCTGTAACATCAGCACCAGATCGCTCATCTGCCCGACTCCCGGTGCCCGTGACTCGGGACACTTATGAGAATATCTAGCGGTCGACCGGTCGGCCCGTCCGCCGGTCCGCCCGCCCATCCGAAGAATGGACTCGCCAGTGATCCGCCACTCGCTCAGGACCTCGTTCCGGACCATCGGTCTCGGGGCCGTCGCCGCCGTCGCGGTCGGTCTCGCCGCACCCGCCACCGCCAGCGCGCAGTCGCTCGACGAACTGGGACGCCCGACCGAGCCCGTGCTCCAGGCGATCGAGAACCTCGCCGAGCAGCAGTGGATCCCCGAGGAGACCCGGGGCACCATCGCCCGCGCCGTCGGTTTCTTCCGCGGTACCGGCGAACCCGGCACCCCGATTCCCGAGAACGGCCCGGTCATCGCGCAGTTCGCCTACCCCACGATCATGCAGCAGTGCATCGGCGGTGAGCAGACCGCCGTCGGTGCCGCGACCGCCGTGCCCGGCCCGGCCGATCTCCCGCTGCCCGGCATCGCCCCCGGCCATCTCGGCTTCATCTTCACCGCCCTGGGCACCGAGGGTGTCGCGGCCCAGCAGGCCCAGCCCATGACCGTCGACTGGATCAACGTCAACAACGGTCGTCGCGGTACCACCGTCCTCGGGTACAACGGCCTCAACGAGGGTGGCCCCGCCACCGTCAACGGGGTCGCCGACACGGGCCCGGGCCAGGTTCTCATGCTCCTGCAGGGTGGCGTCACCACGAACCTGGAGGAGGGCGGGACCGCCAACTGCGTCGCCTTCCCCACCGTGGGGACCGCGTTCGTCCGGTGACCGCCGACGGTAGCGGGCCCCACCCCGTCGCCGACCAGGACCTGACCGAGGCCCGTCTCGCCCTCGCCGGCGACGGGCCTCTGGTCGTTCTCAGTGGCGCCGGGATGAGCGCCGAGAGTGGTGTGCCCACCTTCCGCGACGCCCAGACCGGCCTGTGGGAGCGGTACGACCCGTCCGCCCTGGCCACGCCGGAGGCCTGGGCACGCGACCGGGACACCGTCTGGGCCTGGTACCGCTGGCGCGAGCGCCTGGTCTCCGGCGCGGAGCCGAACGCCGGGCACGTCGCGGTGGCCCGCGCCCAGGCCCACCGTGACGTGGTGGTGGTCACGCAGAACGTCGACGACCTCCATGAGCGCGCCGGATCGAACCGGGTGCACCACGTCCACGGGAGTCTGTTCGCCCACCGCTGCGACACCTGCGACGCGCCGATGGAGGTCGGCCCTCCTCCCGCCGAGCCCGTCGACCGCCTCACCCCGCCGAACTGCGACCGGTGTGGCGGGCGCGCCCGACCGGGCGTGGTGTGGTTCGGCGAGATGCTCCCGGGCCGGCCCTGGGACGCTGCGGTCGACGCGGTCACCTCGGCCGCGGCGGTGCTCGTCGTCGGCACCTCCGGCCTGGTCCACCCCGCGGCGTCACTACCCGGGCTCGCCGCCGACGCCCGGATCCCGGTGGTCGAGGTGAACCCGGGCGCCTCGGGGCTCGGCTCCGAGGTCTCGGTCCACGTCCGGGCCACCGCAGGGCAGGCGCTTCCTCACCTCGTGGCACCCTGATCCCCTCGGGCCGCCCTTCCGGCCCTGCCACACACCGGCTGGCGGAAACCTCTCTGGGGCCGATAGAGCGCGCTAGCATAGCGCGCAGGGACCCACGCCCGGAGTTCCCGCTCCTCCGTTCGCACGGAGGCCAGGACCGGAGGTCACCTCATGTCTGATTCGTCCCCGACAACCCCGTCTACCGCCCCGGCCATCACCGCGGTCATCGCCGCCGAGTTGATCGGCACGTTCTGGCTCGTCCTCGGCGGTTGCGGCACCGCCGTGTTCGCGGCGGTCCAGATCGCCACCGCCGATACCGGCGACGTCCCCGTCGGCGTGGGATACCTCGGGGTCGCGATCGCGTTCGGGCTCACGGTCCTCACCGGCGCGTACGCGTTCGGGCACATCTCGGGCGGTCACTTCAACCCGGCTGTGACCATCGGCGCCGCGGTCGCGGGCCGACTTCCCTGGGCGAAAGTGCCCATCTACATCGTCAGTCAGGTCGTCGGGGGTCTGGTCGCGGGCGCGCTGATCCTCGTCGTGGCGAGCGGAAAAGACGGATTCGAGGCCACCGGCAGCATGGCCGCCAACGGCTACGGGGCCAACTCGCCCGACGGCTACGGCCTGCTCTCGGCGCTGCTCATCGAGATCGTGCTCACGGCCCTCTTCGTGTGGGTCATCCTCGGCGCCACCGATCACCGGGCCCCCGCCGGCTTCGCGCCCGCGGCCATCGGCCTCACACTGACGCTCATTCACCTCATCTCCATCCCGATCACCAACACATCGGTGAACCCGGCACGGTCGACGGCCGTGGCGTTCTTCAACGGGGGCGGCGCACCGGGCCAGCTGTGGCTGTTCTGGGTGGCACCGATCGTCGGCGCCCTGATCGCCGGAATCCTGTACGGCCCGTTGTTCGGCGCTCGCGGGCTCAACGGTCGATCCGTGGCCGTCTCGGCCTGACGCACCGCCGACGGGGTCAACACGAAGGGCCCGAGGGAGAACTTCCTCCCACGGGCCCCTCATCGATGCGGCCGCTCCGAGGCGCGAGGCCTCCTCCGGTCAGTGGCGGGGTTCATCCCCGCGGGTCCGGCCCAGCATCTTGTCCACGATGCCCGGCTTGTCGTCAGGATGACGGTCCGGATCGACGGTGTCGCCGGGCGTCCCGGTCCGGTGCCCCGACCTCGCCTGCGGATCAGAACCACCGGGGACATCGTCGGTCCGGGCGTGACGCCCGCCGGCGTCACCCACTCCGGCGCCGGGTGCTCCGGCGGCCCCGGCGCCCGCTCCGTGGCGGCCCCGGTCACCGGAGTCGATACCGGACCCGGAAGTGGCGGACGAGCCCATACCGGTCCCGGTGGCCATCCCTCCGTGGTCGGTGCCACGGCCACGCCCCTCGTCGGGGACCCGGTCGCCGCGCAACGCACCGCGGTCGTGATCATGGGTGAGGTCGCCACCGCGGTCGCGGTCATGGGTGAGGTCACCGCCCCTGTCGCGACCGTGGGTGAGGCCCCCGTCGCCGCCATGGTCGCGATCGTGCGTGAGACCCCGGTCGCCACCGTGGTCGCGATCGTGCGTGAGACCCCGGTCGCCACCGTGGTCGCGATCGTGCGTGAGACCCCGGTCGCCGTGGTCGCGACCGCGGTCGAGATCCTCAGCACGGCCCTTGGGATCGAGCTTCTCGGCGGTCTGTTCCATCCGCCGGACATCATGCTTCTGCTCATCGACGGTGCCGCGCTGCCGCTCGGCCTCCACCCGGAGCTTGTCGGCCTCGGCGGCCTTCGCACGGGCCTCCTGCTCAGCCGCGCCCGCCCTGTGCTCCTGCTCGCGGACGACCGCGTCCTGCTGCTCGAGCTGCTGCTCGCGTTCTCGTGCGCTACGCCGCAGTTCCGCGGCCTCGGTGAGCTTCTTCCGGTTGCTGCTCTTGACGGCCATCGCGATGAGCGCGATCACGATGATCAGCGCGATCACCCCGATGATGATCCAGATGATGGGGTCCACAGCTGCCTCCCTTTCAGGGGTCGGGTTGCTTCAGGAACGTAACCCCGCCCCCAGACGGGTGCCACCGGTCGGGTGCCACCGGCCGTCCACCCGCCTAGTGGTGGGCACGAGGGAGCAGGCCCGCCTCCCTCGCCTCCCTGCTGAGCCGCTCGCGATGATCGGGGTGCGCGATCGCGATCAGTGCCGCGGCCCGTCCGGCGACCGACTTGCCCCTCAGCTCCGCGATACCGAACTCCGTGACGACGTTCTCGATGATGTTCTTGTGGGTGGTGACCGGACTGCCGGGCGTGAGTGACAGCGAGATCCGGCTGACGCCCTTGGAGGTCTGGGACGGCGTCACGATGAACCCGTGACCTCCCGGAGAGAAGGTGCACCCGCGGGCGAAGTCGGCCTGTCCCCCGGCACCGGACCAGTAGCGGCCACCGATGGTCTCCGAGGCCGCCTGGCCGAACAGGTCCACCTCGCTTGTCGCGTTGATCGAATAGAGGTTGTGCTCCTGGCCGATCACTCTCGGGTCGTTCACGATGTCCACCGGGAGCATCGCCACCGACGGGTTGTTGTGGAGCCAATCCATGAGTCGCTGCGATCCCAGAGCGAACGTGGTGACGTGCTTGAACGGTCGACCGGTCTTGCGGGAGCCGTCCACCACACCGGCCTCGACGAGGTCCATCACCCCGTCCGACAACGCCTCTGTGTGGATCCCCAGATGCCGGTGCCCGGTCAGCCGCGACAGGAACGCGTTGGGCAGCCTGCCGACCCCCAGCTGGAGACAGGCGCCGTCGGGGACCCGCTCGGCGATGATCTCCGCGATCGCGTTGTCGATGTCCCCCGGCGGCGGTGCCTCCATGGTGATCATCGGGGTGTCATTGCGGGTCACGCCCACGACCTGCGAGATGTGGATGTGGTTGCGCCCGAAGGTGCGGGGCATCTGGGAATTGACCTCGACGAAGAACGGCACCTGCCCGATGAACGAGGCAACGTAGTCGGCGTTGGTGCCCATCGAGAAGAAGCCGTGCTCGTCGATCTCCGACACGGCGGTGATCGCCAACCCGGGAGGCGAGAATTCCCGCAGGGTCGCGGGCACCTGCGCGAAGTCGACCGGGATCAGGTCGCAGTGGCCCCGGTGGAAGTTCTCCCGCGACCCGCGCCCGAGGAAGTAGTCGACGTGCCGGAGCCTGCCCGGGTACGCACCCTCCATGAACGGCAGGGACTCCCACGGGTCCATGTGGTGGATGGTCACGTCCTCCATACCGTCGGCCCCCGAGTCCAGTGCGCGGAGCAGCGCCGGCGGGGCGGCGTTCTGGATGGGGACGATGACGTGCATCCCCGGCGTGACGTGGTCGAGAACCGCTTCCGCCGGGAGTTCCTCGTACTCGACGTTCCTCGTCACAGGGCACCTGCTCTCGTTGACCGGGGCGCGGGATGCGCCGAGTGGACTCAGGCCAGCGCCGGGATGACCTCACGCTCGAACAGGTCGAGCCCGGAGGTGTCGGTGGCGATCTCGGGGAAGTAGAAGACGCCGTACTCCATTCCCAGCGCCTTGAGCTCGGACAATCTCTCGACGATCTGCTCCGGTGTACCCACGGCCGGAAGGCCGCGGTAGGCGCCGAGCTGACGTTCGGCCTCGTCGGCCCCGACGTGCTTCGCCATCCGGTCCTTCAGCGTCGCCAGCCGATCCTCGACGTCCTTCTCGGTCTCCCCGATCGCCACGTTGTAGTTCGCGGTCCTGGTGATCTCGGCCGGGTCCCGCCCGATGTCCTCGCAGTGCCCGCGCAGGATCCGTGACTTGTGGGCGAAGCCCTCCGCGGTGCCGTCGAAGTTGGTGTAGTCGGCGTACCGGGCCGCGGTCCGGAGAGTCTTCCGCTCGCCCCCGCCCGCGATCCACATCGGGATGCCGCCCTCCTGCAGGGGCTGCGGCTGAACGATCGCCCCGTCGACCCGGTAGTGCTCGCCGTTCAGCGAGACGACGCCGTCGGACCACGCCTGGGTCATCAGGCGTACGCCCTCGTCGAGCATCGCCAGTCGCTCGCCCGCCGAGGGGAAACCGTAGCCGTACGCGCGCCATTCGTGCTCGTACCAGCCCGCCCCGATCCCCATCTCCACCCGGCCGCCGGAGATGTGGTCGACCGTCGCGGCGATCTTCGCCAGCAGTGCCGGGTTCCGGTAGCCGATGCAGGTGCACATCTGCCCGAGCCGGACCCGGGACGTGGTCGCACCCAGGGCCGACATCAGGCTCCACGCCTCGTGGGTCGCCTCGGTCGACGTGAGCGGCGAGGTGTGCATGTGGTCGTACACCCACAGCGACTCCCACTGCCCGGCGTCGGCGCGGGCTGCCAGGTCGGAGATGACGGGCCAGTGACGGGCGGCCGGCACGTCGACCAGATCGAGGCGCCACCCCTGGGGCAGGAAGAGTCCGAATCGCATGTGCGCGAGCCTAGCCCGACGACAGGTCCCGGGTGGCCGACCTCACCACCGGTTCGGACCGGGGATCCGACGCCGCCGTATCAGACGGTGCGGTCCTCGTCGTCGTCGTCGGGCGGATCGAGGGTCCCCGGGTCCAGGGTGAACCCCGGCGGACGGGGACCGTCCGGCGCGGTCCCCAACAGCGCGACGCGCACCGTCGCCTCGGTCGGACCGGCCTGATGCTCGCCGATCCTCGCGTCGACGGGGACCTCCACGTCGGCGTCGACGACCGCGGTCTCCACGCGCGCCCCGGACCGGACCACGGCTCCGGGCAGGACCACGCTGTCGCGGACACGCGCCCCCGTCTCGATGACGGCGCCGGGCCCCACGACGGAATGCTCGACCGCCCCGTGGACGACCGCACCGTGGCCGAGCAGCGAGCCGGACACCTCCGCCGTCTCCCCGACCCTCGCCGGCCCGCTGTAGGTCGACGCGGAACGAAGCGACCAACCCGGGACATCGAGCTTGTGGACCGGGGGCTCGCCGAGCAGGTCCATGTGCCCGGCCCAGTAGGACTCGACGGTCCCCACGTCCCGCCAGTAGCCCTCGTGCCTCCACTCACGGGCATGCCCGGCCTCGACCATGGCGGGCAGCACGTTGTCCCCGATGTCGCCCATGTCCCCGGCGCCGCCGGCGGTGACGACGTCCTCGTGGGCCCGCTCGAGGTAGCTGATGAGGGCGGTCGTGTTGAAGACGAAGATCTCCGCGCAGATCAGGTCGCCGTCCGGATCGTCCGGCTTGTAGCGGTACTCGGTGACGGCCCCGTCCTCGCCCACCCGGACCACGCCGTAGCGGGAGGCGTCCTCGGGGGCCACGCGAGTGGTGACCATGGTGAGCTCGGCGAACGAGTCCAGGTGATCGCGGACCAGTTCGTCGTAGTCGAGGCGGTACACCGCGTCCGCACTGACCACGACCGTGACGTCCGGGGCCGCCTCGCGCAGGGGCTCGATCTGCTTCCACAGTGCGTCCGCGGTCCCCGAGTGGAAACCGTCCCGGCCCGTGCCCTGCGACGGGTGCAGCACCAGCAGACCGCCGTCGAGTCGGTCGAGATCCCACGGGCGGCCGCTCCGCAGATGGGACCCCAGGGACACCGGATGGAACTGCTGCACCACCCAGACATCCCTCAGGCCCGAGTTGGCGGCATTGCTCAGGGAGAAGTCCACCAGCTGGTATCCGGCCCCGTAGGGGACGGCCGGCTTGGCCCGGTCCCGGGTGAGCGCACGGAGCCGGGAACCGGCTCCACCTGCGAGGACTATGGTGACGACCGACAGCGGCGCCATGCGAGGTCTCCTCTCCGGTCAGGCGTGGGACTACCCACCCCTTGCGAGTACGACACTCTAACCGGACTGCGGCGTCATCCCACCGGTCGCCCGGCACCGTGAGACCGGATCAGGCCGCGGCGGATCAGGCGGTGGATCAGGCGGTGGGCTCAGGCGGTGGGCTCAGGCGGTGGACAACGCCGCGCCACACTCCTCCAACTCGTCCTCCCCGTCGAAGTACAGGGCCACGTACCGCCCGGCGACCTCGGCGACCTGCATCTCCATGTCGTAGACAGCCTTGAGGACATCGGTGCGCATGATCTCGGCCGGGGTGCCGTCGGAGACGATCCGCCCGTCCTTCATGGCGATGATCCGGTCCGAGTACGCGGCGGCGATGTTGATGTCGTGGATGACGAGCACGATGGTCTTGCCCCGCTCCGCGGCGGTGCGACGCAGCAACCGCATGATCGAGGTGGCGTGCCGGAGATCGAGGTTGTTCAGAGGCTCGTCCAGCAGGACGTAGTCCGTGTCCTGCGCCAAGACCATCGCTATGTGCGCCCGTTGGCGCTGGCCACCAGACAACTCGTCGAGATACCGGTCGGCGAGGTCCTCGAGTTCCATCGCCCCCAGGGCGTAGTCGACGTGCTCGGCGTCGTCCGGGCCGGGCCTGCCACCGTTGTGGGGGAACCGGCCGAATCCGACCAGCTCCCGCACGGTGAGCCGGATGGAGACGGCGTTCTCCTGGCGGAGCACCGCGAGGCGGCGGGCCAGCTCACGCCCACCGTTGACCGACACGTCGACGCCGTCGACGAGCACCGTTCCGGAATCCGCCGCCTGGAGCCGGCTCATGACACCCAGCAGCGTCGACTTCCCTGCGCCGTTGGGCCCGATGAGAGACGTCACGCCACCGTGCGCGAAGCACGCGGTCACGTCGTGCAGGACCCGGGTGTCGCCGTAGGACGAACACACCGACCGCGCCTCGATACCGCACCCGGCCGACCACCGGTTCTCACCGGATCGGTCGTCACGGCGTCGGAACGGGAGAAGGGACATGATGTGCCTCTCTTTCAGCGTGCGCGGTTGGTCAGGAGCAGGAACAGGAACAGCAGGCCGCCGGCGAACTCGATGACGATGCTCAGGGCGGACTCGACGCCGAGGGCGCCGAGGACCATCTCGCCCCCAGCCAGGGCGATCACGCCCAGCAGCGAGGCCACCGGCAGGGTGAACCGGTGCAGGGTGGTGCCGAGCAGGGCGTACGCCGCGTTGGCGACGATGAGCCCGAAGAACATCACCGGCCCGATCAGGGCCGTGGAGGCGGACACCAGGAAGGAGACCACCACCAGGACCACGATCGTGACCCGGCGGTGGTCGACGCCGAGCGCGACGGCGGGATCGCGCCCCAGCAGCATCACGTCGAGCCGACGACCGAGGATCGCCACGGCCACCAGCCCGCCCACCACGATGACCCCGCACGCCACGAGCACGTCGAGTTGGACGCCCCGGAAACTCGCGAACATGGCGTCCTGGATCTGCAGGTAGGCAGCCGGGTCCAGCAGGCGCTGGAAGAACGAGGAGGCGGAGCGGAAGAACACGCCGAACACCACACCCACCAGCAGCAGCAGGTGGATGTCCGTCCTCCGACCGCCGAGCAGCCACAGGTACAGCGAGGTCGACGCGACCACCATGATCGCGGTCTGACCGAGGAACCCGGAGAGACCGCCGCTCGTCAGGCCCCCGATGACGGCGGCATCGCGCGGGATCATGAAGAACACGAGCATGGTCTGGATGAGCAGGTACAGCGAGTCGAAACCCATCAGCGCCGGCGTGAGGATCCGGTTGCCGGTGACGGTCTGGAAGATCACCGTCGAGACCCCGACCGCGACCGAGACCAGAACGATCGCCACCGCGTGGCGCGACAGTCGGTCGAGGGAGTAGGACCACGCCCTCGAACCGACGGTGTCCGGCAACCCGGAGAGGACGAGTGCGGCGAGCGCCGCGATGGCCGCGACAGCACACACGAGGGTCACGATCCACCGTCGACGGCGGTCGGCCTCCGCTCTCGTCCGCCCCCGGGTGAGGCTCTCCGGCGGTGCGACGAGGATGGCGGTCTCAGGCATTGCGCACCCCTCTCAGCATCATGGCCAGGAACACGGCGCCGCCGAGGATCCCGACGATCGTCCCGACGGGGACCTCGCCGGCACCGGGGGCGCCGCCGGCGAACAGCCCGGGCAGCGACCGGCCCACCATGTCGCAGATCAGGACGGTGACCGCCCCGAGCAGTGCCACGAGGGGCAGGCCCCGTCGGGCGTCGTCACCCACCAGTCGTGAGACGACGTTGGGAACGACGAGCCCGAGGAGCGGGAGGGCACCGACGGTGACCACGACTACGGCGGCGACCGCCGCCACGATCGCCATCCCGGCGGCGACGACGGTCTTGTGGTCGAGCCCGAGACCGGTCGAGACGTCCTCACCCAGGCCCGCCACGGTGAAGCGGTCAGCGGCGATGTAGGCGAGGACACCGAGAACCGCCACCAGCCACAGCAGTTCGTACCGCCCGGCCAGGACCGCCGAGAAGTCGGCGAGCATCCACGAGTTGAGCATCTGGAGAAGGTCGCGCGACAGGGCCAGGAAGGCCGCGACCGCCCCGATCACGGAGCCGAGCATGATGCCGATGAGGGGCACCACGAACGAGTCCGACACGGGGACGCGACGGATGCAGGCGAGGAACAGGGCGGTCCCGGCGAGCGCGAACACCATGGCCACGAGCATCTTGGCCACGATCGGGGCGCCCGGTGCGATGATCGCCACCACCACCAGGCCCAGCCCCGCCGATTCGACGGTCCCCGCGGTCGACGGTTCGACGAAGCGGTTGCGGGTGAGCAACTGCATGAGCAGACCGGCGATCGCCAGCGACGCCCCCGCGAGGGCGGCGGCGGCGGTGCGGGGCAGACGGGCCTCGACGAGATAGACGCGGTGCGCCTCGGTGAGCCCGCCGGTGAGCGCGTCCCACACGGTGATGTCGGCCGCGCCGACGAAC
This sequence comes from Dietzia sp. IBK-p2-15D, assembly GCF_057773105.1. Taxonomy (NCBI): domain Bacteria; kingdom Bacillati; phylum Actinomycetota; class Actinomycetes; order Mycobacteriales; family Dietziaceae; genus Dietzia; species Dietzia sp. IBK-p2-15D. Next base: position 85,137 of record NZ_JBYMTK010000004.1, on the reverse strand, counting down.
ACGCTCGCGACGAGCGAGAGCACGAGCGCGACGACGCCGAGCGCCGGCCACAGCGAGGCGCGCTGCGGTCGGCGCTCGACCAGGGTCGTCGTCATGAGAAGTGGACTCCCACCGTCAGGAGACGGCGGAGTCGATCTCGTCGATCATCGACTCGAGGACGCCGATGCCGCCCCCGACGAGGTACCAGTTCTGGCCGTCCAGGAAGTGGACGTTGTCGTTGGTCGCGGCGTTGGTCCGGTTGAACAGCGGGTTGTCGAGCAGGGCGGTCGCGGCCTCTCCCTCGGCGCCGATCGCGGCGTCGCGGTCGATGACGAAGACGTGGTCGGGGTTCAGCTCGGCGATCTGCTCCCAGCTCAGCGGCGCGCCGTGGCTGCCCTCGGACTCGAGCTCACCGGCGGGCGTCATGCCGAGCTCGTTGAAGATGAGGTCGAAGCGTGAACCCGGTCCGTACCCCGTGACCTTGCCACCGGAGGTCATGAGCACCAGCGCCGTACCCGCGCCCTCGGCCTTGGCGCGGGTCTCGGTGACCATCTCGTCGATCTCGGCGAGCTCGTCCGCGGCCTTGTCCTCGGCCCCGAACAGCGCGGCGATCTCCTCCACCTTGGCGCGGTTGGAGGCGATCGTCTCGGCGGTGTCCGGGTCGCCGGCGATCACCTGGTCGGAGATCTTGGCGAACTCGGGCTCCATCGCGCGGGTGCGGTTGCCGAACAGGATGAGGTCGGGCCCCAATTCCGCGATCACATCCATCTTCGGCTCCTTGAGGCTGCCGATGTCCGTGTACTCGTCGCCCGCATAGGCATCCAGCGCCTCCGGGAAGACCCCGGTCTTGACCAGGCCGACGACGCGATCCTCGAGATCGAGCTCATCCAGCGTGTCGGCAGCGGCGTGGCTGGTGAGCACGACGCGGGTCGGCCCCTCACCCTCGTTTCCGGCGGACTGTGCATCCGAGCTCCCGCAGGCGGTCAGTGCGCCACCGGTCAGCGCGATGGCGGCCGTCGCTGCGACGATCTTGGGGAATCGCTTCATGTCACTCCAAGGTTGGTTCGGAAGGTTAGGCTCACCTTAAACACCCTCGCGGCTCCTGGGCAAGTCTTAAGTATGGCTTACCTCACTTCGAGAGTATTGCCAGCCTCACGGCCCGGACAATCCGGGGCCCTCCGACTCCCCCGGGGTGCGGGGCGACCGGATGCGACGGGCCGGCGGACGACGCACAATCGACGGTATGAGCACCGAACGCGAGTACGACCAGGACACCGACGGCGACTACGACGAGAACACGCTCGACGGCAGCGAGGGTCTCGACGCCGACACCATCTCGACCGACGGTGAGGACCTCACCGTCGACGCGCCGGAGTCGTGGAAGCCCGTCGAGGAGAACGACACCCTCGACGAGAAGCTGTCAGCCGAGCGCCCCGACGTCGACGCCGCGGAGCGCGAGGACAAGGGCGTCGCCGAGGAGCCCCACGACCAGATCGACGACCTCGACCCCGAGGGCGAGACGCGCGTCCTCGGCGAGGCGTAGAGCCAGGGCGGGGCGATCAGCCCCGCCGCCGTGCCCGGCGGGAGGAGGTCTCGCGGTGAGCACCCCGAGCATCCCGGAGGCGATGCGCGCGCAGGATCGCCGCCGATTCCTCCCGCCGGAGGTCGTGGCCGACCACGAACTCGACGCCCCGCTACCGATCGGGTTCGGGCAGACCAACTCCCAGCCGTCGACGGTCGCGGCGATGCTCTCGCTCCTCGAGCCGTTCCCCGGGATGCGGGTGCTCGACGTGGGCTCGGGCAGCGGGTGGACCTCGGCGATCCTCGGCGAACTCGGGGGGCCGGATTCCTCCGTGTCCGCCGTCGAACTCGTCCCCGAGCTGGTCGAACGCTCCCGGGCGGCGATACGTCAACCGTGGGTGCGAGTCCACCCCGCCGAGCCCGGGACGCTGGGACTTCCCTCCCTCGCCCCGTTCGACCGCATCCTCGTCTCCGCGATGGCCGACGACCTCCCCTCGGAGCTCGTCGAGCAGCTCACCGCGAACGGGGTCATGGTGGCGCCCTGGGCCGGGGTGATGCACCGCGTACGCCGTACCGATGACGGCATCGACGTGACCGAGCACGGCGGGTACCGGTTCGTCCCCCTCCTCCACACCCGATTCTGACCCCGTGACCCCGGCCACTATCCTGGGGGAAGTTTGTCCACCTCCAGAACCAGGAGCCCCTGATGGCCGACTTCCTCTACGAGGACCTTCTTCCCGTCGGGGAGGACACCACCGAGTACCGCCTCCTCACCACCGAGGGCGTCTCCACGGTCGAGGGTCCTGACGGCCTGACGTTCCTCCGGGTGGATCCCGAGGCGATCCGTCTGCTCACCGAGACGGCGATGCACGACATCTCCCACTACCTCCGTAGTGACCACCTGGCCCAGGTCGCCAAGATCCTCGACGACCCCGAGGCCAGTGACAACGACAAGTTCGTCGCCCTGGACCTGCTCAAAAACGCCAACATCGCCGCGGGTGGGGTGCTCCCGATGTGCCAGGACACCGGTACTGCCATCGTCAAGGGTGAGCGCGGTCAGCACGTTCTCACGCCCGGTCCGGACGAGCAGGCCGTCGCCCGCGGCGTGTACGACGCCTTCACCCGGCTCAACCTGCGCTACTCGCAGAACGCCCCCCTCACCATGTGGGACGAGAAGAACACCGGGTCCAACCTGCCCGCGCAGATCGAGATCGGCGCCAACACCACCCCGGGCGACGAGAACGCCTACAAGTTCCTCTTCATGGCGAAGGGCGGCGGGTCGGCCAACAAGTCGTTCCTGTACCAGGAGACCAAGGCGATCCTGAACCCCGACCGGATGATGCAGTTCATCGAGGAGAAGATCCGCTCCATCGGCACCGCCGCGTGCCCGCCGTACCACCTGGCGATCGTCGTGGGCGGCACCTCGGCGGAGTTCGCGGTCAAGACCGCCAAGCTAGCCTCGGCGCACTACCTGGACGAACTCCCCCGCGAGGGGGCCATGACGGGCCGCGGTTTCCGCGACGTGGAGCTGGAGGAGAAGGTCTTCGAGCTCACCCAGCAGATCGGGATCGGCGCGCAGTTCGGCGGCAAGTACTTCTGCCACGACGTCCGCGTCGTCCGCCTGCCCCGTCACGGCGCCTCGCTGCCCGTCGCGATCGCGGTGTCCTGCTCGGCGGACCGTCAGGCCAAGGCCAAGATCACCCCGGAGGGCGTGTTCCTCGAGCAGCTCGAGTTCGACCCGGGCCGGTTCCTGCCCACCACCACGGACGCGGAGCTCGACGCCGCAACCGACGGCATCTCCGGCACCGGCAAGGGCGCCGCGGTGCGGATCGACCTCAACAAGCCGATGCCGGAGATCCTCGCCGAGCTGAGCAGGCACCCGGTCAAGACCCGCCTGTCCCTGACCGGCCCGCTGGTCGTGGCCCGCGACATCGCGCACTCCAAGATCAAGGAGCGGCTCGACGCCGGCGAGGAGATGCCGCAGTACCTCAAGGACCACCCCGTCTACTACGCCGGCCCGGCCAAGACGCCGGAGGGCATGCCGTCGGGATCGTTCGGGCCCACCACCGCCGGCCGCATGGACTCCTACGTCGAGCAGTTCCAGGCGGCGGGCGGATCCATGGTGATGCTCGCCAAGGGCAACCGCTCCAAGCAGGTCACCGACGCGTGCGCGACCCACGGCGGCTTCTACCTGGGTTCGATCGGCGGTCCGGCCGCGCGCCTGGCGCAGGACTGCATCAAGCACGTCGAGATCCTCGAGTACGAGGAGCTCGGCATGGAGGCGGTGTGGAAGATTGACGTGGAGGACTTCCCCGCGTTCATCGTCGTCGACGACAAGGGCGAGGACTTCTTCGCGCACACCGGCGAGGTCACGCTGACCATCGGTAAGCGGCCCGGCCTCTGACCCACCGGGCGTCGGATCGCGCGCCCGATCCCCGGGCTCCGACGTCCGACACGCCTGGCGACACGCACAGAATTTCCTGATAGACCCAGGGCATCGGCCGTTTACCGAACAGTGACACAGAGAATCGCCCACAGCACACTGCCAGCCAATACCGTTGACCCGGTACTGGAATGGAATGAGCAACGGAAAGGTTTTCTGATGCGTAAGACCATCATCGCCGCGAGCGCGGCAGCCCTACTCGCCCTGTCGGCGTGTGGGTCAGAGGACGTGCAGGGCGCGGTCGACGGCGCGACGGACGCCGCGGCGTCGCAGGCCGACAAGGCCACCGAGGCAGCCGGCAGCGCGGCGGCGGACGCCACCGACGCCGCGGGCCAGGCCTTGAACGGTGAGGGATCCGGCGAGGCCGGTGCGGACGGCGAGGCAGCTGACGGCGAGGGCGGCAGTGCGGACGGCGCATCCGGCGAGGGCGAGGACGGCGCCGCTGCCGGTGGCGGCGAGATGGCCCCCATCGCGCTCCCCGACGGCTCCGAGGTGCAGGCCCCGGCCGGCATCGCGCAGAAGTACGAGGAGATCCAGGGCGCGTCCGGGCACCTCGGTGCCCCCGTCGGCGAGGCGCAGGAGGTCGCGGGCGGCCAGATGCTCGAGTTCGAGGGTGGCACGATCATCCAGAACCCGGACGGCCAGGCGTTCCTCGTCCAGGGCGAGATCCTCAAGGAGTACATGTCGAACGGTGGCCCCGGTGGCGACCTCGGCTTCCCGACGACCGACGAGACCCCGCAGGACGGCGGATTCATCTCGACGTTCGACAACGGAGAGGTCACCTGGGACATCGCCGGCAACCAGGCCACCGTCACCCCGAACTGACGGACTGATCGAACGAGCACCCCACGTCGGCCGGGCGGGTCGGCGGCGCATCACCACCGCGCCGTTCCCGCCCGGCCGTCGTGCGTCTCGGCGCGTACTAGAGTCGAGGCAGCTGAACCACGGGCCACCACCGTCGACGAGAGGACCGCACATGGCCAACACACGGGTTCTCGCGACCCTCGCGTTCACCGCTCTCGTCGCGGCTGGCGCGAGCGGGTGCGCGTCCGGCGACGACGACACCGCCGCGGGACAGACGTCGTCGCCCGGTGGCACCTCGGCGGCAGAGTCCTCGGAGGGAGAGACCTCGGCGGGAGAGACGGCCGCGAGTGAGACGGCGACGACGACGAGCTCGACTCCCGTCCCCGGCCCCGCTGACACCCCGGTCGACGTCCCCGGCCCCGTCGCAGAGCGCTGGGACGCCCTCGGAGGAGTCGAGAGCGACCTCGGCGGTGCGACCGGTCCCGCCGAGGAGGTCGCCGGCGGATCGATCACCACGTTCGAGCGCGGCGCGATCGTCCTGACACCTGAGGGCGGGGCGTTCGTCGTGCAGGGCGAGATCCTCGCCGCCTACCTGGACGCGGGCGGTCCCGAGGGCGAGCTCGGTTTCCCCGTCTCGGACGAGACCACCACAGACGGCGGCTGGGTCTCCGCCTTCGAGCACGGCGCGATCACGTACCTGGACGGCGTCGCCGAGGTCGAGCTGATCTGACCGCATCGCCGCTCCGACGTCCGGGGGTAACTGTGGGTCACCGCCGGCCGGGAGTGATCCCGCGACGCCGGTAACGTGCACCGGGTGAACTCTTCCCCCACTCCCGAGCCGGCTCCACCGCCCGCAGCGCCCGGCACGGTTCCCGGCACTGTGCGCGGCTCTGTGCGCGGCTCTGTGCCCGGCACGGTTCCCGCCACGATGCTGGTGGCACTGGCGCTCACCGGGGCGATCGGACCGTTCGCGACCGACACCTACCTCCCGGCACTCCCGCTGATCGTCGACGAATTCAGCGTCACGGCCTCTGTCGCCCAGCTGACGCTGACGGCGTTCATGATCGCCATGGCCGCGGGGCAACTCGTGTTCGGCCCCCTCTCGGACCGTCTGGGTCGGCGGGGCCTGCTCCTGCTCGGTTCCGTCGGCACGCTGGTGGCCGCGGTCGTCTGCGCGCTGGCACCGTCGATCGAGGTCCTGCTGCTCGGCCGGATCGCGCAGGGATTCTTCGGCGCCGCCGGGATCGTCCTGAGCAAGGCGATCGTCGTGGACGTGGGCCGCGGGGCCGGGGTGGCCAAGGCGTTCGCGACACTCATGGCGATCCAGTCGATCGCCCCGGTGATCGCCCCGCTGTTCGGCGGCGCGGTGGTGCCGTTCGGTGGCTGGCGCGGGGTGTTCTGGCTGCTCGCCGCACTGTCGGCAATCACGCTCGTCGGGGTGCTGGTCGCTGTTCCCGAGTCGCTGCGCCCGGCCGACCGACGGACGGGCGGGATCGCCTCGACCCTGTCCGACATGGGTGCCGTGGCCGGCTACGGACCGTTCCTGGCCAGGATGTCGGTGTTCGTCTTCACGTTCGGCGTCCTGTTCAGCTACATCTCGGCGAGCCCCTTCATCTACCAGGACATGGTGGGTCTGTCGCCGACCGCGTACGCGGTGGCGTTCACCGTCAACTCGCTGGGGATCCTGGTGTCCAACCTCGCGGGTGCGCGGCTGGTCGGTCGGTTCGCGCCCGAGCGGATCCTGTTCACCGGGGTGGCGGGCGTGGCGACGGCAGTGGTCTACCTCGCCGTCGTCGTCGCCCTGTCCCCCGCCGGCACCCTCGGCCTGCTCCCGGTCACCGTAGGGTTCATCCTTCTCACGTTGTCCATCGGACTGGTCCTCCCCAACGCCGCGGCCCTGTCCATGCAGGCGACGCGCGGTCGGTCGGGTTCCGGATCGGCGCTCCTTGGTGCAGCACAGTTCAGCCTCGCCGCGATCGTCTCGCCGCTCACCGGTCTCGCCGGCCCGCATTCGGCGCTGCCGATGCTGCTGGTGATGGGCACGTGCACGGCCGTTGTGCTGGTGGCAGTGCGCGCGATGATCAGCCGGCCACTGCCCGCCAGGTGAGGGCGGCGGCCAACGCACCCACGGCGTTGAAGGCCCAGTGCAGGCCGATCGGCGCGAGCAGACTGCGGCTGTGGCGACGGACCCAGATGAACGCGGCGCCGGCGACCGACGTGGCGGCCACGGCCAGCGCGACCCCGGCCAGCTGTCCGACGAGTCCTGTGCCGAGCAGGTCTGACAGTCCGGCGTTGCCCGAGGTCAGGCCGAGCGACGTGGTGACGTGCCACAGGCCGAACGCCACGGATCCCACGACGAACACCCCGCGGGTGCCGAAGGTCCGCTCGAGCGCCCCCTGCAGGACCCCGCGGAACGCGAGCTCCTCGGGCAGGACCGTCATCAGGGGGATCAGCACGAGCGCCGAGAACACCGCCATGCGCAGGTCCGAGTAGCGCTCGGACAGGAAGAACGGGCTCGTCGCCGGGATCAGGCACCCGGCCGTGACCACGGCCGCCACCAGCACCGTCGCCGCGAGACCGTACGCCAGCCCGCGGGGCATGTGCCGCGCCGCCAGCCCCAGGTCCGACCACCGCATCCACCGCGCCTTGGCGACCACGACCAGCACGAGAACGGCCAGTGGCACGATCCACTCGCGGAAGGGCAGACCCGCCAGGTTGGCGGTGAGATTGATGGCGACCAGCGTGGCCAGGACCGCGGCGACGCCCGCCACCCCGCGCACACGGGAGCGGCCGGACAGGGACGTCGACGTCGTGGTCATCAGTCGCGACGATACCGCGCGGCCCGTCCGTACCAGGGGTATGGTGACACGGACTACCACGTCACGTGATGGGGGTGTCCACCATGGCAACGGTGACGACGACCGCGTCCCGCGCCCTGACCGGCGCCCGCCGCAGGGTGGGCCTAGTGGTCCGTTCCCGGGTGGCGGGTGACGACGCCGACGCGAGACGCCAGCAGATCTGGCACTCCGAGGGCGAACGCTGGAACTCCCCCGACGACGCCATCTGCCGCGTCAACGGAGACGCCTCCATGTTCGCCGGCGGACTCACCGCACTCCTCCTACAGTCCCTGCACCCGCTGGCCATGGCCGGGGTGGCCGACCACAGCGACTACCGCGGCGACCCGTGGGGGCGCCTCCAGCGCACCTCGCAGTTCATCGCCACCACGACCTTCGGCACGATCACCGACGCCTCCCGGCTCATCCGGGAGATCAACGGTGCGCACCGCGCGGTATTGGGCACCGACTACCGGGGGCGCCCCTACGACGCCCGCGACCCCCACCTCCTGCGCTGGGTCCACGTCGCCGAGATCTGGAGCTTCCTCGAATGCCACCGCCTCTACGGGCGCGAGCCGCTGACGCCGGCCGAACGAGACGACTACGTACGACAGGCCTCGAGAACCGGGCTCATGATGGGCGCCGGGGAGGTGCCCCTCACCGTGCGCGACCTCGACGCGGCGTTGGAGGAGTACCGGCCGGAGCTCGAGGCCTCGCCCGCCGCGCTCGACGCGCGCCACTTCCTGCTCGACGGACCACCGATGGGACTGACCGACAGGCCCGCCTACGCGCTGCTGCGGGAGGGAGCCGTCGCGGCGCTGCCGGGGTGGGCCCGGACGATGCTCGAACTCCCCGACGGGCCGCTCGGATCCAGCGGACTCGGACGGGCATTGGGACGCGCCGGTGTCTCCTCACTGCGCTGGGTCCTCGACGCGATCGAGTGACGCGGCGCTACCCTGTGACGATCCGACCCTCCGGGGTCGGCCCTGTCGTCCGCGGGTTCCCCCCGCCCGTTGAGAAGTGAGGTCTGTGATGGCCGGTGGACTCGCCGCCCTGCTCGATGACGTCGCGGTGCTCGCGCGCATGGCAGCGGCCAGTACCGACGACGTCGCCGCCGCCGCAGGCCGCGCCGGCGTGAAGGCCGCCGGCGTGGTGGTCGACGACACCGCCGTGACCCCCCAGTACGTCCGCGACGTCGATCCGTCCCGCGAACTGCCCATGATCCGCAAGATCGCGCTGGGTTCACTGGGGAACAAGGCGATCATCATCGTCCTGGCCCTCCTGCTCAGCCAGTTCGTACCGTGGATCCTCACCCCGATCCTCATGCTGGGCGGCCTCTACCTCTGCTTCGAGGGGGCGGAGAAGGTCTGGGAGCGGGTCTCCGGGCACCACGAGGAGGCCGCCCCCGTGGTGGACCGGGGCCCGGACGCCGAGGCGAAGATGGTCCGCGGCGCCGTGACCACGGACTTCATCCTCAGCGCCGAGATCATGGTGATCTCCCTCAACGAGGTGGCGTCGGAGTCCTTCTGGTCCCGGGCGATCATCCTGGTCGTCGTGGGTCTGGGCATCACCGCGCTCGTCTACGGCGTCGTCGCGGTGATCGTGAAGATGGACGACGTCGGCCTCCACCTGGCGGGTAAGGAGTCCCCGGGCGTGCAGCGGTTCGGCCACGGTTTGGTCAAGGCCATGCCGACGGTGCTCGAGGTGATCTCCTTCGTCGGCATGCTGGCCATGCTGTGGGTCGGTGGCCACATCCTCCTCGTGGGGCTCGACGAACTCGGAGTGACGGCGCCGTACCACCTCGTACACGTCCTGACCGAACCCGCGGCGGGCGTCGCGGGCGTCGGCACGGTACTCGCCTGGCTCGTCGACACGGCGTGCGCACTGGTCTTCGGCCTCGCGGTGGGCGCGGTGGTCGTGGCGATCATGCACCTGCTCCCGCGACGGAGCTCCGGGTCGCACGCCGGGGCGGACTCCGATTCCGACTCCGACGCCGGGACCGGCACCGACACCGGGGGTGAGCGCGGTGACCACGGCGGGGCGACCCGAACGAGGACGGGAGAGGACACCGGCCACTGATGCTGTACACGGTGGGGCACGGCAGGTTGGATCGCGACGAGCTGGCACAGTTGCTCACCCGCGCCGGCGTCGAACTCCTCGTGGACATCCGGCGTTTCCCCGGGAGCCGCGCGAACTCCGCCGCAGCCAAGGGCGCGGTGCCCGAGATCGTCGGCGAGGCGGGGATCGACTACCGCTGGGAAGAGGACCTCGGCGGCCGCCGCAGCCTCACCGCCGACCGGCGCCGGGCCTCCCCCGACACCTGGTGGCGGGTCGAGGCGTTCCGCGCCTACAGCGCCTGGACCCGCGACCCTGCATTCCGCGCCGCCCTGGATCGGGTCGTGGCCGACGCCCGGCGGCGACAGGTGGCGGTCATGTGCTCGGAGTCGGTGTGGTGGCGCTGCCATCGTCGGATCGTCGCCGACGTAGTCGCCACGGTCCACGAACTGCCCGTGGGTCACCTGATGCACACCGGGAAGATCACCGAGCACAGCCCGAGCGAGGGCCTGCGGCTCGACGAGCACGGCGAACCGGTCTGGGATGGCTGACCCGGCGCGGCCCGCGTCACCGATGGCCTAGTCTCGCGCCATGGATCCCGCCTCGACCCCCGCCGCCAACCTGACCCCCGTCGCCGCCCTACTGGGCACCTGGCGAGGCGAGGGGGCCGGTTCGTACCCGACGATCGACGACTTCACCTACACCGAGGAGATCACGTTCACCGACGTGGGCAAACCCTTCCTGCACTACGTTCAGCGCACGTGGAGCCCCACCGGATCCCCCATGCACACCGAGACCGGGTACCTCCGGGTCCCGGGTGACGGTACGGCCGAGTTCGTCCTGGCCCAGCCCACCGGGCAGACCGAACTGTGCGAGGGGACGCTCGTCGCCGAGGCGGACGCCCTGGTGCTGGAGTTCCACTCACGCGTGCACAACAGTGCGAGCGCCAAGCAGGTCGACACCACGCACCGCCGCTACGAGACCGTCGGCGACCGGATCACCACCACGTTCGCCATGGCAGCGGTCGGCCAGCCCCTCACCCACCACCTGCGTTCCGAGCTGCGCAGGGCCTAGACCGCAGCACAGGGCCTGTCGGACACGAGGAAGGACGATCTGATCCGGGCGCTGAGCGATCCCCGACCGCCGGGGCCCCCCGCGAGCGTCAGCGCGCGGCGCGGTCGCGCAGAACCAGCCGTGACAGCCCATCCAGTGCGAATCCGAGGAGGCCGATCACGAGGATCACCGCCATGACCTGGTCGTAGGCCAACTGGTCGCGGGCGTTGAGGATCTGATAACCCAGGCCGGACCGCACGCCGAGCATCTCCGCGGGCACCAACACGATCCAGGCCGTCCCGAGCGCGAGGCGGATGCCGCCCAGGATCGCCGGCCGGACCGCGGGGATGACGACCCGGGTCAGGCGCTCCCAGCCGCTGGCGCCCATGGTCCGGGCCACGTCGAGGTACCCGGGATCCATCGCGTTGACGCCTGCCGAGGTCGAGAGCATGATCGGCCACACCGCCGCGGCGGCGACGAGGAAGATCACGGGCTCGTTGCCGATCCCGAACACCGCGATGGCCACAGGAGCCCAGGACAACGGCGAGATCATCCGCAGGAACTGCACGAGCGGTCCCGCGACCGCCTCCGCGGTCCGGCGCAGCCCCAGCCAGAGCCCCAGTGGCACCCCGAGGAACGCGGCGACCGCGAGGCCCGCGACGAGCCGGTACAGACTGACCGCCGCGTCGGAGAGCAGCACTCCCCTGTCGAGCAAGTCGCCGAAGCCCGACCACGTCTCGACGGGCGACATCCCGCCGATCACCGGGTCGTCGGTGACGAGCCCGGACGTGAGCAGGGCCCACACGCCCAGGCCGATGAGCAACCCCAGCAGACCCGCGGCCCAGCGTGTGAGCAGACCCGACGGCCCGGCCCCGGTGGCCCCGCGGCCCCGGCGGGAGCCGGGCGCGGACGGGTCGGCGACCACCGCGTCCGCTGACACGGGGTCGGTGGCCGGGTCCGGAGTCGAGTCGGTACGCGTCATCTAGATCAGCCGTTCGTGTCGGGTCAGGGAGGCGGGCAGACCGAGGGCCGCGGGGCCGCCGTGGCGGGCGATCGCGGCGCGGACGAACCGGTCGTCGACGAGTTCGTCGTGGACCCCCGAGGGGTCGAGACCGTCGAGGAAACGGGTCTCCCCGTCGACGACCGTCGTCCGCATCTGGCGGACGAGTTCGGAGGTGAAGCTCGGGAACGGGTACGGGTGGAAGTCGATCCGGTGACGCCTGGGGCCGCCGTCGGGGTCCGGCACGGTCCCGGCCATGGCGACCTCGACCGCCTTCGGCGGCTGCGGGAGGTATCCCTTCCCGGACAGGATCGCCGCCGCCTCGGTGCGGTCCGCCCGGATGCCGAGCTGCGCGGCGACGGCGGCGTCGACCAGCGCCTGCACGGTGTCGGGGCGGGTGTCGATCAGGTCCCGGTGGACGACGGTGACGCAGCACGCGTGGTCCCGCCACACCTGGTCGAGGAGCATGTGCAGGGAACCCACACCCTGGGCGACCGCGCCGGCGTTGAACGGGTCCGCGACCGTGAACGCGGAGATCGACCCGGCGGCCAGGGCGGGGATCATGTCCGAGGGCCCCATCACCACGAGTTCGACGGTCCCCTCGGATCGGCTCGCGGCGCGACGCGCCACCGGGGTGAGGCCGTTCGCGCGCAGTACCCGCTGGAGCAGGATGTTGTGGATCGACCACCATCCCGGGATCGCCACCTGCGTGCCCGCGAGCTGGGCGACATCCGTCACGTGCGGCGCCACCGTGATGGCGCCTCCACCCGTGTGGTTCCAACCCACCACTCTGACGTCGGCTCCGACGACATACCGGAGTTGGATCGCGGACGGCATGAGCAGGTGGATGAGGTCCACCTGCCGGGTGAGGAACGCCTCCATGAGCGAAGACCAGGAGCGGAAGAGCACCGGCCGCCCGACAGTGAGTCTCTGCTGCTCGAAGTAGCCGTCTCCGTGGGCCACCAGCAACGGGGCCGCATCGGTGATGGGGAGGTAGCCGATGCGGAGATCATCGGTGGCCACACCCCTCGGGGCGGTGGCCGTCGTGACCAGGTTGCCGAGGGCCGCGGCGCCTCCGACCGCACCTGCGCCCACGGCGAGGGCGCCCCCAGCCCTGAGCAGCGCGCGCCGGTCGAGGAGGGGGCCGCGGGCCCCGGGTCCGTTCGTCATCGTCCGATCAGGCCGTCCGGTACGCGGCGAGGATGCTGTCGCGAAGGGCCGGATCGGACTCCGTGGAACCATGGGACGGGTTCGTCCACTCCTGTTGGACGCGGCCCGACGATCCCAACAACGCGATTCGGGAGCCGACGACGAGCGCCTCGTCCACGTCGTGCGTCACCATGACCGTGGTGACCCCGAGCTCGGCCGTCACCCCGACCAGCCAGCGTTGCGAGTCCGCCCGCGTGACGGGGTCGAGCGCACTGAACGGCTCGTCGAGCAGCAGGATCTCCGGACGGGTGGCCGCGGCGCGGACGACGGCCACGCGCTGCGCCTGGCCGCCCGAGATCTGGTCCGGACGGGAGTCGGCCAACTCGGCGATCCCGAAGTGCTCGAGCAGACCGTCGACGTGGGCGCGGTCGACACGGCCGCGCAGGGCCCGGAACCGCCCACCCAGCGCCACGTTCTCGCGGACCGACAGCCACGGATACAACAGCGGCTTCTGGAAGACGACCGCGTACGAGTGCGCCCGGTCGTCCCCGGTGTCCGTCGAGCCCACCCGCAGTTCGCCCGCGGCGGGCTCCTCGAGGCCCGCGAGCAGCCTCAGCAGCGTGGACTTGCCGACCCCGGACGGCCCCAGGAGGACCAGTGACTCACCGGCTCGGACCCGGAGCTCGAGGTCGTCGAACAGCACCCTCCCGCCGGGCAGCCGGTGCTGCAGGCCCGACACGCTCACCGCGACGGGCCTGGCCAGGACGCCGGCTGTCACGCGGGCACCCCGAGTCGGTCGAGCTCCCACCGCAGCTGCGACTGCGAAGGTGATTGCACCGGGAGGAAAGCAGCCTCCCGCATGCGGCGATTGGCCGGCGCAGCCTGGGCGTAGCCCATGCCGCCGCAGAGGACGGCCTCGAGCCGGGTCGCGGCCGGCGCGATCTCCGCGCCGTCGAGGCGCAGCAGGAGCAGATCGCCCAGCGTGGCCTCGGTCGGCGTCGCCCCCAGGCGGTGCAGCTCGGCGTGCATGTGCTCGTGCCGTGCCGCCAGCTCGCCGTGCTCGTCGGAGTAGAAGGCGCCGAGGCCCTCGAGCCTGCCCTCTGCCTCGGTCAGGGACCGCGCGGCGACGCCCGAGCAGAACGCCGCCTGCAGGACGAGGAACTGGGGACGCACGCCGGACAGGAAGTCCGCGAGGTCCTCCCCCAGCACCTGGTCATCCGGGACCACCACGCCGTCGAGGCCGATCATGGTGGAGGCCGTCGCGTTGAGTGCGAGCAGGTCGGGGGCGCTGCGGATCTCGACGCCGGGCGCCGAGGCCTCGAAGGTGAGGACCAGGCTGCGCCCGTCCTCGGTGTTGGCGGCGAGCACGATGGTGCTGTCCGGATACACGTTGGAGGCCCACGCGATCGGTCCGTCGATCCTGTACCCGCCCGACACCGGTGTGGCGGTGATCGGGACCTTCCCCAGTCCGACGACCTGCCGCTGGGCGGCGGCCATTCCCGTGACACCGGGGCGGCTGCCGTCCGCGACGGCCCGGTAGGTCCTACCCGCGGCATCGGAACGGTCCGCCGCGTGCCGGAGGTATGCGGCGGTCATACGCTGGGCCCATGCGGCGAACGCAACCGCCAGGCTCTCCGTGGCCACGGCCTCGATGATCGTGGCGACGACGGCGACGGGGGTGCGGTCGACGTCGAAGAGACCGAGCCCGGCGAGGGCGCCGATGTCCTCCCGTAGGTCCGCCTCGTCACGGTCCAGGGCGGAGGCCCGCGCAGCGACCGAGTCGATCACCGCGACGAGCTCCGCCACGTCGACGTCACCGAGTGCGCCGGCAGTGAGCCGGGCTCGGGGCGTACCGAGAACGGAGGCGTGCGTCGCGGCGGTGCTCACGACAGCTCGTGCAGACGAGAGATGGGGGTGGACACGATCTCCCGCGCGCGGACGACGGCGTCGGTGTCCGGAGCGTTGTAGAAGCACAGGCACTTGTCCGTGTCCTCACGCACGTAGGTGCGCAGGAAGGAGACCTCGGGGATCTCGGCGTACTTCGGGGACTTCTCCTTCTTCCGCGTGAGGTAGGTGTCCATGTCGATCTCCGCCGGGATGTCCCACTCGACCAGGTAGCCGGCGTCGGGTCGCGCGGCCTTGATGGTGTCGAGGTCGGTGCCGACCAGGCGGACCTGGGCGGGCGCGGTCACCTCGGTGGCTCCGATCGCTCCGGCGTCGAGGACGGGGGCGTCGCTGTCACAGGCACCGTTCGGGCCGTCCGCGAGCTCGACGATCGTGAAGACGCGTGCGGCACCCTTGGTGACCTGGGTCTCGATGACCTCGGCGCCGCCCGCGGTGAGTGTGGTGGCGAGGGCGTCGACGAGACCGGAGGGATCGGCCTGCTGCTCCGGTGACGGGGTGGTCTCGTAGAGGAAGAGGGTCATGAACAAGTCCTTTCGGGACGTCTCGTGATGGCTTGACGCTAGTAAAAACAGACCGTTCTGTCTATTTATTCCCGAGCTGGGTCCCCCTTTCCGGAGGGCGGCGCGGTGAACAGTGGGAGAACGGAAGCCGTCCGTTACCGCACCGGCACTACAGTCGTGGCATGCGCACTGTCTTCCATTCCAAGCTCGATGAATTCTCGGACCAGCTGGTTCGCTTCTGCGAGACCAACATCCGCCTGCTCGACCGCGCCACCGCGGCACTACTCGACGGCGACGAACTCGCCGCCATCGAGGTGATCGACGGCGCCGCGGAACTGGAGGATCTCCGTGAGGCCAGTGAGCAGCACGCGTTCGAGCTCCTCCTGCTCGAGTCCCCGGTGGCCGGCGATTTACGTCAGGTGGTCTCGGGGATCTACATCGTCGAGCACTTCACCCGCATGGCCGCGCTGGCCGGCCACATCGCCCGGGTCGCCCGACGGCGCCACCCGCAATCCGTGGTCCCCGAGCCTCTCGTTCCCCTTCTCCGCGAGCTCGCGCAGCGGGACGGAGAGATGGCGCGCCGACTCACCGCGCTGCTCGTCGAGCACGATGCGGACAAGGCCCGCACCCTCGATGCCGAGGACGACGCCGTCGATCGTCTCCACTCCGACCTGATGAAGCAGATCTCGAGCGAGGACTGGCCCCACGGCTCCGTCGCGGCCGTTGACCTCGCGCTCCTGGCGCGGTACTACGAGCGGTTCGCCGACCACACGGTGAGCATCGCCAACCGCGTCGTCTACCTCGCGACGGGCGAACGCCCCGAGGGGGGCTCGATCTCCCACCTCGACGACGGCACCGTCCTGGACTGAGGGCAGGCAGGTGGTCTCGGTGAGGGATAAGGTGAGCCCACCGCGTCGTTGAGGAGACCGTCATGCAGCGGACCGGCGATCTGCCCGCGCCCGGGGCGCCGGTCCGGGGCGCCGTGCTCACCGTGGGGTGCGAGGACGTCGATGCCACCGCCCGGATGATCCTGTCGGCCGGGGGCACCGTGGCGCTGGACAAGCTCGCGCTCCCGGGAATGGCCTGGCAGGGCTACTTCCTCGACACCGAGGGCAACGTGTTCGGGCTACACCAGCCTGACCCGGAGGCCGGTTGACACCCGGTCGCGGGAGAACCGCGGCCGGGTGTCGTCGTGCCATCCGGGGTCAGCGGCAGATCGCCCCGGTGGACGCCGACTGCACCAACTTGGAGTACTTGGCCAGGACACCGCGGGTGTAGCGCGGCGGGAGCGGCTCCCAGCCCTCGCGCCTGGCGTGCAGCTCCGGCTCGTTCACGAGCAGTTCCAGGGTGCCCTGCGAGACGTCGAGTCGGATCCGGTCGCCGTCGCGGACGAACGCGATCGGGCCACCATCCACGGCCTCCGGGGCGACGTGGCCCACGCACAACCCTGTGGTCCCGCCGGAGAACCGGCCGTCGGTCATCAGCAGCACGTCCTTGCCCAGACCCGCGCCCTTGATCGCGCCGGTGATGGCGAGCATCTCGCGCATGCCGGGGCCACCCTTGGGACCCTCGTACCGGATCACCACCACGTCGCCCGCGGTGATGGTCCCGTCCTCGAGTGCGTCCATCGCGGCGCGCTCCCGCTCGAAGACCCGGGCGGTGCCCTCGAAGACGTCGGAGTCGAAGCCGGCGGACTTGACCACGGCTCCCTCCGGTGCGAGCGATCCGTGGAGAATGGTGATGCCGCCGGTCGGATGGATGGGCTCCCCCATGGCGCGCAGCACCTTGCCGTCCGGGTCCGGCGGCGCGATGTCGGCGAGGTTCTCGGCGACGGTGCGGCCGGTGACGGTGAGGCAGTCCCCGTGGAGCAGACCGGCGTCGAGCAGAGCCCGCATGACCACGGGAACGCCGCCGATCTTGTCCACGTCGGTCATCACGTGGGCGCCGAACGGCTTGACGTCCGCCAGGTGCGGAACCTTGGCGCCGATGCGGGCGAAGTCGTCGAGGGTGAGCTCGACCTCGGCCTCGCTGGCGATCGCGAGCAGGTGCAGCACCGCGTTGGTGGATCCGCCGAAGGCCATGACCACCGCGATCGCGTTCTCGAACGCCTCCTTGGTCATGATGTCGCGGGCGGTGATGCCCTTGCGCAGCAGCTCCACCACGGCCTCACCGCTCGCCTTGGCGTAGTCGTCACGTCGACGATCCGGGGCCGGCGGCGACGCGCTGCCGGGCAGGGACATGCCCAGCGCCTCAGCCGCGCTCGCCATGGTGTTGGCCGTGTACATGCCGCCGCAGGCGCCCTCGCCCGGGCAGATGGCCCGCTCGATGGTGTCGACGTCCTCGCGGCTCATGAGGCCGCGCGAGCAGGCTCCGACGGCTTCGAAGGCGTCGATGATGGTGACCTGCTTCTCCGTGCCGTCGGAGAGCGTGGCGAAGCCGGGCAGTGTGGAGCCGGCATAGAGGAAGACGCTCGCCAGATCCAGGCGCGCGGCGGCCATGAGCATGCCGGGCAGCGACTTGTCGCAGCCGGCGAGCAACACGGAGCCGTCGAGCCGCTCTGCGCTCATGACGGTCTCGACGCTGTCGGCGATCACCTCACGCGAGACCAGCGAGAAGTGCATCCCCTCGTGTCCCATCGAGATGCCGTCGGACACCGAGATGGTGCCGAACTCCAGCGGGTAGCCGCCCCCGGCGTGGGTGCCCTCCTTGACGGCTTTGGCCAGCCGGTCGAGCGAGAGGTTGCACGGGGTGATCTCGTTCCAGGACGAGGCCACGCCGATCTGCGGCTTGACCCAGTCGTCGTCGCCCATGCCCACCGCGCGGAGCATGCCGCGCGCGGCGGTCTTCTCCAACCCGTCGGTCACGTCGCGGCTGCGGGGCTTGATGTCGGGGCCGCTGTCGGCAGCGGCGTTCTGGTGGTGGGGCGTATCGCTTCCGGAGCTCATGGACTCAGCCTAGGCATTGGCCGCCGCGCTGCGCGGTCGGACCCACCGCCGCGACCCGACCGGCCACGGATCCCGCGCATCAACCGGAAGTCCCGGGGCGAGCTGGGTAGCGTCGGTGGCGACGTGAGCGTCGAGACGAGGAGCGTAATCGGTGGTCTTCGAGCTGTTCCGGCAGATCTCGGCCGTCCTGGTCGTCGTCTTCGTGGTATCCAGTCTGCTCAACGTGGGCCTGACCCAGAAGCCGTCCAATTTCCTGGCGCACCTGCGGAATTGGCACTTTCTGGTGCGGATGGTGCTGGCCAACCTCGTCCTCGTCCCGGCGGTGATGACGTTGGCGGTGACGGTCGCCGATCTCGAGCCCATGTACGAGGCCGGTCTGATGGTCTTCGGCCTGTCCGCCGGCGCCCCGTTCCTCATCGCGCTGACGCGCGAGTCGCGACAGGACATCTCCCTGGCCGCGACCGTGATGACGGTACTCATCGTGGGCACCGTCGTGCTCATGCCGATCCTGCTTCCCACGGTGATCGACGACGTCACCGTCGATGCCTGGTCGATCATCCTCGCACTGCTGGGCCAGATGGTCGTACCCATGGCGGTGGGGATGGCGGTTCGTGAGTACCTCGTCCCGCTTGCCGCTGTGATCCAACCGTGGGCGGCCCGGCTCTCCTCGATCACGCTCTACGGGCTGCTGGCCAGCGTGATCATCGGCTATCTGCCGGAGATGGGCGACCCGGAGCTGTGGCGGGCGATCCTCACGGGGCTCGTCGTCATCGGCATCTCGCTGTTCATCGGCTACATGATGGGCGACGGACACAACAATCTGAAGAAGGTGGGCGGCCTGGCCACCGCCCAACGCAACACGGCCGCTGCCATGATCGTGGCCAGTTCGAACTTCTCCGATCCCGCGCCGATCGTCGTCGTCACACTCGTCAACACGCTGGGCCTGGTGGTGCTGCTGGGCGCCGCGCGGGCGATGAGCCGCGACGCCGAGTTCCTGCTCACGCCGATAGGGGCCGACATTCCGGAGCGTGACGGCAGCTGACCGGAGAGGATGGTCGCATGACCACCGGCACCGATTCCAGGCCCAATTTCCTCGTCGTCGTGGTGGACGACATGGGGTATTCCGACTGTCAGCCGTTCGGTGGTGAGATCGCCACGCCCCACCTCCAGGAGCTCGCCGAGTCCGGCGCCCGGTTCCGGGGCTTCCACACCAGCTCGCTCTGCGCGCCCACACGATCGATGCTGCTCTCCGGCTGCGACAACCATCAGGCGGGCCTCGGTGTGATGCAGCCGCTACACGCGAAGAACCAGTACATGCAGCCCGGATACGAGGGATACCTCAACCACTCGGTGCCGACGATGGCGGAGCTGCTGCGTGACGCGGGCTACCACACCTACCTGGCCGGCAAGTGGCACGTCGGGATCACCGAGGAGACCCGCCCGGCGGCTCGTGGCTTCGAACGCAGCTTCGCCTTCCTCGGCGGCGGGGCCAGCCACTTCCACGACGCGCGACCGTTAAGCGTGTTCGAGGGCAAGCAGACGCTGTACGCCGACGACGACCGTTTCTGCACCGACGAACTCCCCGAGGACTTCTACACCTCAACCGCGTTCGTGGACCGGATGATCGGATTCCTGCGCGAGCAGGAGGACGACCGTCCGTTCCTGGGATACCTCGCCTTCACCGCCCCGCACGACCCACTCCAGGCCCCCGATTCCGATCTCGACCGGTACGCCGGTCGCTATGACGCCGGCTACGGGGCGATCAAGCGGGAGCGGATGGAGCGGATGAAGGAGATCGGCCTGATCGCGTCCGATCTCGAGGTCAACCCGGGTAGCGGCCTGTTCCCCGCCTGGGATGAGCTGTCGGATGACGACCGGCGCCGCGAAGCCCGGAAGATGGAGGTCTACGCCGCGATGATCGAGCGGATGGACCACGAGCTCGGGCGTCTCCTCGACGAACTGGACAGGCTCGGCAAGCGCGAGGACACCGTCGTGTTCTTCCTCTCGGACAACGGCGCCAACCCCAAGCAGCCCGAGTTCTACCAGCCCAACACCGTCGAGACGATCGAGGCCGAGTTCGACAACAGCCTGGCCAACACGGGCCGGATCGGCTCGTTCGTCTCGATCGGCGGGGCGTGGGCGGAAGTCGCGGACACCCCGCTGTCCTATTTCAAGACCACTACCTACGAGGGCGGCACCCAGACCCCGCTCATCGTGGCGGGCGGCCCGGTGACCCGGGAGGGCGTGGTGACCGACGAACTGCTTCACGTCGCCGACATCCTGCCGACCATGCTCGACCTTGCCGGAGTCCGTAGACCCACCGAGGTCGACGGCAGGCCGGTGCCACCGCTGTACGGACGGAGTCTCGCGCCGATGCTCACCGGGCACACCCTCCAACCGGTCCGCGGCGGGCTGGACGCACTGTGCTTCGAGATGCTCGAGTGCCGGTCGGTCCTGTGCGGGGACTGGAAGCTGCTGTGGATGGCTCCCCCGTACGGCGAGGGCGACAGCTGGCGGTTGTTCAACCTCGCGGAGGATCCCCGCGAACTGGTCGACCTGGCCGACCGGTACCCGGGGAAGGTGGCTCAGCTGGAGGCTCAGTGGCGGGCCTACGCCGAGTACGTCGGCTATATCGAGTCGGACGGCACCTCCGCCGCGGCCGAGTTGGGTATCGACCGGTTCTACGAGTTCCGTCTCGCGGACGACTGACCCCGCCGTCCCTCAGCGAGAGCGGTCCCGGACGAGGTCGTACCGACGCAGCGCCTCGAGCCGCTCCTCGGCGTGATCCACGATCCTCTCGGGGTACCCGTGGTCATGCCCGTCCGGCCACCGCCAGGGCTCGTGCGCGGCCGCGCCGGGTAGGTGCCGCAGTTCGGGGACCCACCGGCGGACGTACTCCCCTTCGGGGTCGAAGCGCTGTCCCTGGGTGACCGGGTTGAAGACGCGGAAGAACGGCGAGGCGTCGGTCCCGGTGCCGGCCACCCACTGCCATCCGTGGTTGTTGGAGGCGAGGTCGCCGTCGAGCAGGTGGTCGAGGAAGTGACGCGCGCCGACCGGCCACCACACGTGGAGGTCCTTGACCAGGAAGCTCGCGGTGACCATCCGGACACGGTTGTGCATCCACCCCTGGGCGAGGAGCTGACGCATGCCCGCGTCGACGAGCGGGTAGCCCGTGCGGCCCTGTCGCCAGGCCTCGACGAGGTCGTCTACCTCGGGGCCGCGGTCGTAGGGGATCCCCGCGAGGGTGTCGCGCAGATCCCGCCAGGCGGACCGAGGGTGGTGCCACAGGACGTCGGCGTAGAACTCCCGCCACGCGAGCTCGGTGACGAAGCGACGGGCCCCTTCCCCGTCGGCGGCGGGGTGCGCCCCGAGGTCGGCCAGGATCGTGCGCGGGTGTATCTCCCCGTACTTCAGCGGCGCGGACAGGCGGCTCGTGGTGTCGAGGTCGGGTCGGTCGCGCTGTTGTCCGTAGTGCTCGAGGTCGTCCTCGAGGAAGGACCGCCATCGGGCGAGGGCCGCGGACTCCCCCGCGTCGCGGGTCGTGTCGCGGCCCGCGTCATCGGTCGCGTCACTGTTCGCGCCGCCGGCGCCGGGGAGCTCCCCGGCCGGGGCGTCCGCCCACGGGATGTCCCGGGGCCGGTGTCCGGGTTCGGGCCACCCGTGGTCGTGCCACGAGCGGGAGAACGGGGTGAACACCTGATACGGACGACCGCTGCCGTTGAGGACCCGGCCGGGCCCGACGGCGTACGGCGACCCCGTCTCGACCAGCCGGCGGCCGTCGGCCTCGAGCGCGGTCCGCACGCGCTCGTCGCGGCGCCGGCCGTAGGGCGTGGACTCGCGGCTGATGTGCACCTCACGGGCGCCGGTGAGGGCGGCGAACCCGGGGATCACGCGGGCGGGATCGCCGGTGCGCACGATCAGCGCTCCGGCGGTGTCCGCCGACAGCGCCGCGAGCGAGGCCGTCAGGCGGTCGGCCCGCGCGCCGGCCCTGGCCAGCAGCGCGGGATCGCGCACGAAGACGGGTAGCACCTCGTCCCCCGACTCGACCGCCGCGAGCAGCGCCGGGTGATCCGACAGTCGCAGGTCGCGGCGGAACCAGAGGATCGAGATGCCCACGGGCCCTCCCTCGTCGGCGCTCGCGGCGGATCGACCGGGATCCGCCACCGTGACCCCCGAGTATGGCAGACGTCCGGCCCCTCGCCGGTCGGCCGCGACGCTAGTGCGCGAGGGCCGGGAAGAGCGGCACGACGTGCTCGGCCAGCTCGGCGATCACCTCGCCCACCGGGCGACGGGAGGCCCCCAGACCCAGCTGCACGTGGTTGACCCCGATCCCCCGCAGGTCCTCGAGGTGGTCGACCAGACCCCGCCGGCCGACCCGGAACCCGAAACTGATCGGGGAGGCGGTCTCGCCGGGGTCCTCCGCCAGGTCGATCTGCAGCGACTGCGCGAAGGGTTTGAACACCTCGCCGTCGTCACCGACACCCTCACCCCGGTCGGCCGCCGCGGCGGCCACCGCGTCCCTCCACTGCATGACGGTGCGCCGCTGGGCGTCGAAGTCGCGCGGGTAGGTCATCCACCCCTCGCCGTGCGCGGCGAGATAGGCCACGCTCTGCTGGCACGACCCGATCATGATCAGCGGAACCGACGCGGCGGTGGGTTTGGGCACCACGTCCGCGCTGTGCATCCACCCGCCGGACCACCGGATTCCGCGCATCTCGGTGGTCAGCGCGTGGGTCATCACGCGCAGGTTCTCGCGGAACCGTTCGCCGCGCTGGCCCTGCTCGAGACCGAACGCGCGGAACTCCTCGGGCCGGTCCCCCGACGCCAACCCCAGCAGGAGCCGGCCACCCGAGAGCCGGTCGACGCTGGCCGCGGACTTGGCGACGTGCAGCGGGTGACGCACCGGAAGGACGATCCCGGCGGTGCCCAGCGCGATCCGCGAGGTGTGTGCGGCGATGTGTGTGAGGTAGACCCACGGGTCGTAGACCTGACCGACGTCGCCGAAGGACGGCACCCGCAGCGGGATGTCCCGGACGTAGAGGGCCGCGAACCCGCCGGCCTCGGCGTCCTGTGCGAGCCGTGCCTGGGTCGCGGGGTCGTGGACGTCGTCGCGGTCGGCTCGCGTCCGTAGCGGGAAACCCAGGCCCAGCGTGAGACGACCGGGCGCGTAGGTGCGGCGGAGCCCCGGGAGGTCGCGGGGGTCACCGTCGGAGCGGGTGCACGGCGATGTGGTCATGGCCTCCACCCTGGCACGGACGCTGGACTAAGCTCCCTCTCATCTGTCGACGCGGAAAGGGCGGTCCGTGACCATCACCCTCCTGGCCTCGGAGCCCTCCTCGACCGAACTGGTCTCCCTGTTCTGGATCGTGTTGGTGGTGTGGGCCGCGCCCCTGCTGTCCGGCCTCACGCGGTCGGTGGTGCCCGGAGTGGTGCTGCTGCTCGTCGGCGGGATGCTCATCGGACCCGACGGGCTGGGCCTGGCGGTGGAGTCCGGCGGCGTGGCGTTGGTCGCCGAGATCGGCCTGGGGCTGTTGTTCCTGCTGGCGGGGTACGAGCTGGAGGTGTCGTCGCTGACCGGCCGCCCGGGCCGCCGTGCGTTGCTCAGCTGGCTGGTCGGCGTGGTCCTGGCGACCGGGGTCGGGTGGTTGGTCTCGGGCCGATGGGAGACCGCGGTGGCGATCGGTCTGCTGCTCACCTCCACGGCGATCGGGACGCTGCTGCCGATCCTCAAGGGTGCCGGCCACGACACCACCCCGGTCGGGCGGGCGGTACTCACGCACGGCGCGGTCGGTGAGCTGGGTCCGGTCCTGGTCATGGCGTTGCTGCTGGGGACGCGCGACATCGTGTCCTCGGCCGTGGCCGTGGGCCTGTTCGTGGTGGCGGCGCTGGTGATCCTGGCCGTGCCGGCCCGGCTGCTCCACATCCCGGCCCTGGGGCGCGCGATGGTCCGCGGCACCACGTCGACGAGTCAGCTGGCGATGCGGACGGTCATCCTCCTGCTGGCGTCGATGATGGTCGTGGCCATCGTGTTCGGACTCGACGTTGTCCTGGGTGCTTTCGCCGCGGGGATGATCCTGCGACGCCTGGTCGCCGGGGTCGACGTGCGCCTGCCGCGCACCGCCGACGGCGGACGCCGCGAGCTCTCCGACGTCCTGTTGTCCCAGCTCGAGACCGTGGGGTATTCGGTGTTCATCCCCGTGTTCTTCGTGGTGTCGGGCATGGCGATCAGTGTGGGTGCGGTGGCCGCCGCGCCGTGGCTGTTGCTGTCCGCTGTGGCGAGCATGCTGGTCCTGCGCGGCGGCGGGGTGTGGCTGGGCGAGACCGTGCTGCACGCGCATCCCGACCTCGCGTCGCCGCGCGACCGCGCACGGGTGGGGTTGTACGCGGCGACGGGCCTGCCGATCATCGTGGCGGTCACGCAGGTCGCCGTGGACAACGACCTCATGACCGCCCAGATCGCGTCGGTCCTCGTGGCGGCCGGCGCGGTCACGGTGCTGGCCTTCCCGATCCTCGCCGAGGTGGTGCGCGCCGGGAACGACGACGAGGTGGCCCTTCTCCCGCCCCGGGGCTGATCGCGCCGGAGGCGGACGGGACGGGGTCTACCGGTGCTGGGAGGCCTGCGAGGACCGGGCGGACGCCGTGGCCGCGCGGAGCAGCAGCCCGGGGCCACGGGCCATGAGGACGCCCGCGAGCAGGGCGCCGAGTCCGCCTGCCGCCAGGTCGCCGACGGTGTCCTCGTAGGTCACGTAGATGTCGTCGGTGAGGTAGGCGTATCCGAACCACTCGACCATCTCCCACAGCGCGCCCAGTGCGAGCCCGAACGCCGTGGTGAGCACGACCGCGCCGGTGACGGTGAACCCGCGGGTGCCGGGTGCTCGCACGATCCCGCGGTGGGCGCAGAACAGGTAGGCCACCACCGCCAGGGCGCCGGCCAGCAGGAAGTGGATCGGGATGTCCCACCACCAGATGGTGCGGTAGAGGTCGACGACGTTGCTCCACGCCGCCACGAGCAGGGTGACCGACACTGCAGTGTCCGCCCCCGCGCGCATCCCGAGGAAGCGGGGCAGCATGAGACCGGGTAGGGCGAACGCGACGATGGCCGCGTCGGTGAGTCCGTGGAGGAGCAGTGCGAGCACCACGCTGAGGACACCCAGCACGCGAAGGGCGTCCGCCACCTTCTGTGCCCCGCTCCCGGCGGGTCGCAGGAAGTTGTCGATCACGTCCGCCGGGCCCCTTCCTCGTCTCGCGCGTCGCCTCGCACTCCATTGTGCGCCTCACCGCCCGGGGCGGCGGGGGCGGCGGGGGCGCCCGGACGCGCCACCACGGCGTGCACCGGCAGATGATCCGACGGCCACCCGCCCTCGTGGCGGAGCGGATTGATCGCGGCGTCGGTGACGGTGAGGCCGGGCGTGGTGAGGATCCAGTCGATCCGGGTGCCGTCCCGCCGCGGCCGCCGGTAGTCGGCGTAGGTCCCCCACTGCTCGCTGCGCCGGGTCCTGGCGACCTGCCAGCTGTCCACCAGTGTCCCGTCCGAGAGCAGTTCGCGCACCGCCGCGCTCTGCGGGCCCGCGTTGAGGTCCCCCGTCACGACGGCCGGCAGGCCCCGGGCGACGACCGCGTCCAGCACGGCCCGGGCGGAGCGCAGACGGGACCGGGCCGAGAGCGGGTCGAGGTGCGTGTTGAGCACGAGCAGGTCGTGTCCGGTGTGCCGGTCGCGGAGGTGCGCCTCGACCATCACGCGCGGGAACAGGTTGCCCCAGGACACCGACCCGGCACGGCGCGGCGTGTCCGACAGGGCGGACTGCTCCCAGTCCAGCAACTCCAGGCGGGCGGTGTCGTAGAAGACCGGGCACGCCTCTCCCCCGCCGCCCGCCGACCGGCCCCGGCCGACGTGGGCGTGGTCCGGTCCGAGTCCGTCGAGCACGACGGGGATCTGCTCGGCGACCACCTCCTGCGCGCAGAGTACGGTCGGCCGTTCAGCGGCGAGCAGGGCCCGCACGCGCGGGGCCCGGTGACGCCACCGGTCCGCCGGCCGGGTCAGCGGGGCGGGCACCGGCCGCCGGATGTTCCACGTCATGATGTGTAGGCCCGGCGCGGGCACGGGGCCGATGAGCGGCGGACTTCCCGCCGACGGGTCGGTGGCGGAGTCGGGTGCGGTGTCGCGCTGTGCCATCGGACCTCCTCCGCTTCTCGCCGCCGCCTCGCCCTCTCCGGCGCGGCCCCCACACTATTCGGCGCGCGGGTCGCACCGGACCGGTCTGAGCCTCCACACGATGCTCCCGTGGCGCGACGGCAGCGCCCGGTCGCCCACCCGGCCCAGGAACCGGAGAATAGTGCCCGTGTCCACGACCCCGCCCCTGCCGGTCCGCGACGGCGTGAGCCCCACCCGCCTGCGAGTCCCCGCCGACGGTCCGTGGGCGGGCATCGCCGACTTCATCGAGGCGAGGTTCGACCACCTCGACCCGGACGAACTGCGGCGCCGGATCTCCGCCGGCGAGATCGTCGGCGCCGACGGCCGGGCGATCGACCACGACACCCCGCTGGGCACGCACGAGTTCGTCTGGTACCACCGCGACCTGCCCGACGAGCCCGTCCTGCCCTACCGGGAGGAGATCCTGTACCGGGACGACCACCTCGTCGTCGTCGACACACCGCACTTCCTCCCCACCACCCCCTCAGGCCACTTCCTTCGCGAGACCGCACTCGTCCGGCTACGCACCCGCCTGGGCAACGACGACATCACGCCCATCCACCGCCTCGACCGCGAGACCGCCGGGGTGGTCATGTTCTCCGCCCGCGCCGACACCCGCGGCGCCTGCCAGTCCATGTTCGAGCGGCGAGAGGTCACCAAGGTCTACGAGGCCGTCTCCGCGCGCCCGCCCGGATGGGACCCGGCCGCGCCGACCCTCGGCGGCCGCCCGGCGCCCGTGACCCACCGCGAGCACATCCGGTCGCGGCGCGGCGAGCTGCGCGTCACCCTCCACCCCGAGCTACCGCCCAACTCCGAGACCCTCGTCGACGTGCTCCGGACCGGACACAGCGCCTCCGGGTTGCCCGTCGTCCACACGCTCCTCAGGCCCCGCACGGGGCGACTGCACCAACTGCGCGTGCACCTCGCCGCGCTGGGGATCGGCATCCTCGGCGACCGGCGCTACCCCGACCTGCTGCCCGAGTCCCCCGACGACCCGGACCTCCCGCTACAGCTCCTCGCCCGCGAACTCGAGTTCACCGACCCCGTCACCGGCGAGCCCCGACGGTTCGTGACCCGCCGGACCCTCGCCCACGCCCCCGTCAGCGGCGCCGCTGGACACCCGGGCGAGTGACGCCGCAGCGGGCGGTCAGCAGGTCGGGGTGGGCGCCGCACCGGCCCAACGGTCGAGGGTCCACTGCACCAACTGGGGCGTGAGCGGCGAGTCGGCGGCGACCAGACCCATGTGGTCG
Source organism: Dietzia sp. IBK-p2-15D (assembly GCF_057773105.1). Taxonomy (NCBI): domain Bacteria; kingdom Bacillati; phylum Actinomycetota; class Actinomycetes; order Mycobacteriales; family Dietziaceae; genus Dietzia; species Dietzia sp. IBK-p2-15D. The sequence goes on along the minus strand of NZ_JBYMTK010000004.1, from coordinate 57,508 downwards.
AGCCCCGGGTAGGTGCGGAAGTCGATCGGGCTGCCCGCGGCGCACCGACCGGCGACCCAGCTCTCCTGCATCGTCGGCGTCACGAGCGGATCGGCCAGGCCCTGCGCGACGAGGACGGGCGCCGGCCACGGACCGGTCGGCGAGTTCTCCCGCAGGCGGTCGCCGAGCCCGCCGTCGAGGACGGAGTCCGGGAAGACCTGCTCGGGGATCTGGGTCCCGCGCAGGAGCGCGGCGATGACGTCCTTCTCGTTGAAGCACAGGTCGGAGATCTTCTCGACCCCGTGCACGGTGCCCGGGTTGAGGTGGCCGGACAGGTCCAGGTCGGGGTAGATCTCGTTCCACGACGTGGCGATGTAGGCCGAGACGGTCTTGCCGCCGACGCTGTCTTTGTCCTCGTCGGCCAGGCGGTACAGGTCGCTGGCCGGCGCCATGCCGGCGATCCCGCGCAGCGTCAACTCCGGCGCGTAGTCCCCGGCGATCTGCCCGGTCCACAACGCGCCGTGGCCGCCCTGCGAATGGCCCCACACCACGGTGTCGGTGCTCAGGGCCAGCCCGTCGAGCTGCTACGCGGCACGGGAGGCGTCGAGGACGTTGCGCGCCTCGGCCTGCCCCACCAGGTACGGGTGCATGCCGGCCGTGCCCAGGCCCACGTAGTCGGAGATGACGCCGGCCCACCCGTGCTCGGTGACCATCTGTTCGAGGGCGGCGGCCGCGCCGTCGGCGAACGGGGTGGCGCTCAGGGACGGCGCACACCAGGGCACGATGCCCGTCGTCCCGTGGGCGATGCTCAGCAACGGCAACTCGTCACCGCCCCGCCCTGTCGGCGCGATCGCCACGCCGCTGGCCACGGTCACCGTGTCGTCGGGCCGCGTGGTCGTGTAGAGGATCCGCCAGGCGTCGGCGCCGGCCGGGACGCCCGTGGTGAGGAGCTCGGCGCGCAGGAGCACGCCGGGCTCGTCCGGCAGCGGCTCCACCGCCGTGTAGAAGTCGTCGGGCTCGGGCCGGTCGTCGCCGCGGAGCAGCACCGCGCTTCCGATGGCCAGCGCGAGCACCAGCAGGAACACGCCGACCGCCGCGGCTGTTCTCACCCATCGGCGGACGCGGTCGCGTCCCGCGCGGACGGCTGCGCGGGGACGCTCCATGACGAGGTCGACCAGCGCGCGCAGCCCCACGAACACCAGCCACGCGCCCACCGCGTACCGAATCAGTTCGACCGCCAGCACGGGCCAGACCAGGCAGAGCAGGCCCAGCAGGACGGCCGCCGCGCCGCTGAACAGGCCCGCCACTCTCCGGTCGGTACCACTGCGCCAGGCGGCGACCACGGTGTGGACCCCGTGGGCGACCAGCGCGGCGACCATCACCCACAGCAGCGTGCGCAGGCTCGCCGTGCGCCACGCCAGCACGACGATGCCGGCAGCGACCGCGGCGAGCCCGACCGGGATACGCGCCCACCGCCTCGAGTGGCCGGCGCCGTCGACGCCGGTGACCGTGGCGAGTCCGACGACGACGAGCCCCGCCCCCGCCAGCGTGACCATCACCGGCTTACCGAGATGGACGAGGATCAGCACCACGCCCAGGGCGATCGACGCGAGGGCCAGCAGGGCGGCGACGACCCGCCGACCGCGGTCTGTGTGCTGATCGGCCGTGTCGTGCAAGGTCCGTCTCCTCGGGTGATCTCTCGGGCCGACCTCTACTGGCGTATACGGCCCCAGAGAGAAGTTATCCCGCCGCCGGAGCGCGTCAGGCGGGAACTGCGCGTTCCCACCCGTCGACCTCGCGCGGTCTCACCCGTTGACGTCACCCAGGTGGTGCTCGACGTCGTGCACGATGTACTGGCACAGGGAGGCGATGGTGAACACATAGCCGTCGCCGCGTCGACCGGTCCTGTCCCTGTCCGCGGGGCCGACGCGGTCGAGAACCTGCAGGGTCCGGGTCGTGGTGGCGTCGAGTCGGCGGGCGAGGTCCGCCGGGTCGCTGCGCCAGTATTCGTGCTCGACGACCGCCGCCTCGCCGTCGAAGTCGTCGTATGTCGGTTCGGAGCGGTCGAGCATCGCCGCTATTCGGTCCCCCAGGACCTCGATGAGGTCGCGGCAGTGGCCCGCGTACTCCAGCGGCGACCACACCCGGGGAGACGGCCGGTGCTCGACCCCGGGGCGACGCAGGACCACGAGCCATCGGTCGCGGGCGGAGGCCAAGCGGTCGCTCGTGGCGGCCGGGTCATGAGGCCGGTAGCCACATTCCTCGCAGCCCGCCTCGAGCACGGTCGTCCAGTCCCTGGTGTCCGGAAGCGAGGGTTCGGGGGGCGTGTCCATACCTCCACCGTTTCACCGTCCCGGTGGGCCCGCGGCCGGATCGAGACGGTTGCTGGATCTTCCTATCGTGCGCGCCTCAGGACCTAGAACGGCGGAGCCGTGTCGAGCGAGGCTGCGAGGGACCATCTTCCTCCTGCTCCGACTCGTTCTCGAACCATTCGGACGAGACCACGTCCGCCGCATCAGGGCCAGCATCTCGGCTTCCAGAACGCAGTCGCGCTGCCGCTCCCGCTATGACCCCGCCGACCGCAGAGCCGAACCGATTTGCCCCCTCATCGCTCTTGCCCTCAGCCATGTCAACCAGGATTCTGTACTGCGCGGCATTCACGTTCGGAGGGGGAATCTCACGAAGATGATCCATCAGGCGAGTCGCCTGATTCCGGAGCGTGACGAAGGTCAGACCACCGGAGACCACGCCTCCGACGACCGGGACCACCTTTGCGACTGACTTGGCGAAGCTCTGCTTCGTAACCTGAACGCCCACCAGTTTCAGGGTGTGTTTCATCGGCAGGTACCAGGCTGTCTTTGTCAGTGCGGTGTTGGCGATCTTCTTCTGCACGGCCGGCGCCGCGACCTGGGTCGCGAACTTGGTCACCGAAGTCGACGCTCCGGACACCCCCATCATTACCCCGAGGAAGGCTGCCAACATGCCGAGGGTTTCGTCGTCGACATCGTCCACGTCCTTGAGAAAGTCGTGCCAACCGTAGACGAAGGCCAGCTTTTGCATGATCCGGAATGCGTGGACATAGAACTGGGTGACATCAGCCGGAACGGTGGCGAACATCGCCACCCCGCCCGGTAGGCCCGAGGCGAACGAGATCGCTGACGACTTCCTGGTTTCGAACTCGATCGCCGAACGAGCGATGTCGTCGAGAACCACAAGGTTTACTCCGGCTTCGACTGGGGTCGCGGCCACCGCGCCTTCGATTTCCGCCGTCGACAACCCCCTCCTGTGCAGCTCCGCCTTGAGGAAGTGGTCGCGCTCGATTCGGACTCCGCGAAGCTTGAGAATCTTCTTGAGGAACTCGACCGCGAACTTCTCCAAGTCGCTGTCCTGCTCATCAAGAACGTCCTGGACGGAGCCGCTGGCGAGATCCCCCTCGCCGTCGTCGACTACTGCCTCCACAACAGGCTGCTGCTCGACTTCGCGGGCGTCGTCGTTCAATGATCACTCCCCACTCTTTGATTCAGCACTTGCCCGCCCGAACCGACGGAGCGCAGAACCGGCTGCACTGACTGTAGAGCGCCACCACGACACACACGGCCACGTTTCGCGCAGACGGTAGCTCTAAAGCCCTATCTCCAGGCGTCGAACTGGTCAGCGGAGACCTCGGAGAGCCACATCTGCCAGAGCGGGCCGAAGGACACCCGGCGCACCCCGAGCTTCCGCAGGGCCGCCAGGTCGCCGGCGCCGTGTCCCTTCACCGGATGGGCGGTCGCGTTGACGGGGATCGTCACCGCCTGCACGAGACGCGTCAGCTGGTCGGCGGTCGTCACGCCCACCGGGTACACCGATCGCGCTCCGGCGTCCTCCATGAGCGTGATGCGGGCCTCGGCCTCCGCCAGCGGGTCCGAGAAGACGTCCGTCCCCAGCTTGACGGCGTCGGTGCGTCCGTTGATGACGAACGGGACCCCGGCGTCATCGGCCGCGCGGCGGGCGGCGGCGATGTAGTCGGCGTGCTCCTGGCGATCGCGGACACGCTTACCCTCGCGGTGCACGACGTCCTCGATGTTCGCGCCGACCGCGCCCGCCTCGAGCAGGCGGGTGATCAACTCGGCCGGGTCGAGACCGTAGCCCGACTCGACGTCCGCGCTGACGGGGACGGAGACCGCGTCCGTGATCCGCTTGACCACGCGCAGGTACTCGGAGAAGTCCATCTTCTCCCCGTCCGCGCTGCCGATCGCGTCGGCGACGGGGTGGCTGCCCACCGTCAGGCCCCGGAAGCCGGCGTCGGCGGCGACCCGGGCGCTCCAGGTGTCCCACACGGTCGGCAGGACGGCCAGCTCACCCGATTCGTGGAGCTCGGCCAGCGTGGTTGCTCGTGCACGTACGTCGGGCATCTCGGTCCTCCTCGGGAGCGCGGGCTTTCGTCTCCCGACCCTACGCCGGTGGCCCGGCCCTCGGACCACCGTAGAGTGACCCGTATCACATGCCGTCACGCGCACTCCGGAGGTCACCATGAACCACGTCTACAGCGTCACCGAGATCGTCGGCTCCTCACCGGACGGAACGGACCAGGCCATCGCCAACGCGGTCGCGGAGGCGTCCAAGACGCTGCGCAATCTCGAGTGGTTCGAGGTCCAGTCCGTCCGCGGCAAGCTCGACGGCGGCACTGTCGCCCACTACCAGGTGACCATCAAGGTGGGGTTCCGGCACGAGTCCTGACCAGACGCCCGGGGCCGTCACCGGGTTCCGCCGGAACGCGCTGTCCACAGGGGCGTCCCGCCGCTCCACAGAGCACGTCGCGGGGCTGTCGCCGGGCTTCTGTCCGGCCGAGACTCGGGGCATGAGATTCGAGGACCTCCCCGACAACTGGAACACGCTCCCGCTCGACGACGCCCCGCTCGCCGCCGGCGTCATCGACCTCGTCATCGGTCACCACGACCGCGGCCGGAACACCATGCTCATCCTCCCGTGCGACGAGTACGACGTGGGCCTGCCCGCCCCCATCCTCGTCAGCGACGTGGACTGGCTGTGCACGTCGCACGAGCGACGCGAGGCGATGGCCGTCCTCCCCGCGATCGCGGCGCCCGGGTTCGTCGTGGGGCTGTCCGCCAGGCGCCGGCTCCCCGACAAGGTGGTGCGGGGATGGCTGCGGTCGATCGAGGACGAGCTCGACGCCTCGGGGCAGGCGCTGCTGGCGCTCGGGGTGGCGGACGTGGACACCGTGGAGATCGTGGGCGGCCGCGCCTCGCGCAACGGCAGCCGCGGCCGCGCGGCCGGCTGAGCCGTGGCCGGACCGCGGTCGCGCGGCCGGGTGAGCCGCCGCTGACCCCCGCTCGCGGATGAGAGGGCCCGGCCGTCCCGCCGGTAACATCGACCCTCGTGCCCGACAACTCACAGGCCCCGGGAGCGGGCAGCATCGTCGACTACTCGGCGCTTCCCGGGCCGGGGGGCCGCCGGTCCAAGCTGCCCGCCGTCGACTCGCCGCGGTGGACTCTCAAGGTGGCGCTGTCCCAGCGTCCCTGGAGCTTCATCGCCTCGGGCGGCATGGCCGTCGGGTTCCTCTGCAACGGGCTGACCCCTGTCGTCGTGGGGCGCGCGGTCGACGACGCGATCGCCACCGGCCGTCTGAACCGGCTCTGGCTCTGGATCGGCGTGCTGGCCTGCGTGTTCCTGGTGGCGATGGTCGCCAACTGGACCGCCCGCTTCATGTTGGTCCGCAGTCAGCAGCTCGTCAGCCACGACCTGCGCACCGCGGTCACCGACCGCATCCAGGACCCGCGCGGGTTCGCCGGCCGGGAGCGCACCGCGGGCGGCCTGCTGTCCATCGCCTCCTCGGACACCACCCGCGTCGGCGACATCGTCATGATGACCGTGATGCCCGTCGCCGAGGCCGCCGCCATCACGTACGGCGCGGCGATGATGTTCACGATCAACCCGTGGCTGAGCCTGGCCACTCTGATCGGCGGACCGGTGCTGGTGATCGTCGCGCTCCGGGTGGCGCGGCCACTGCAGAGCCGGTCGGTGGCGCGCCAGCAGGCCATCGCCCAGGCGGCCGCCACCGCGACCGACGTGGTGCAGGGGTTGCGGATCCTCAAGGGTCTGGGGGCGATCGTCACCGTCCGGAAGCACTACGACGAGGTTTCGGACGACGCCTATCGCAAGACCGTCCACGCCGATGCGGCCGAGGCGCGTCTCAACGGCGCGACCGAGGCGACGGGCGCCGTCTTCGTGTCGACGCTCGGCCTGGCGGCGGGAGCGTTGGCGCTCGCCGGCCAGGTGACGATCGGTGAGCTGATCACGGTGGTCGGCCTCACCCAGTTCCTCGTCGTCCCGATGACCATGTTCGGCCGCAACATCGCCTCGCGCTGGGCCTCGGCGGAGGCGTCCGGCCGACGGATCCGCGAGGTGCTCGGCGCGGACTTCGAGCGCATCTCGGAGGCGGACGCCGCCGCCACGGAGCGGTTCATCCGAGCCCTGCCGGCGGGCCTGACGGTCGTCGACGGCTCCGATCCCGAGCTGATCCATATCCTCGAGTCGCTGCCCCGCACGCGGGTGGCGGTCGTGCCCCACGCCGCCGACCTGTTCGACGGCAGCGTGGCGGACAACGTCCACCCCGATCGCGCGGTGGCCGAACACGCCCTGCGGGTCGCCTGCTGCGACGACATCCCCGACGGCCCCGACAAGCGGGTCGGTGAGAGCGGGCGGATGCTCTCGGGCGGTCAGCGGCAGCGCGTCGCCCTCGCCCGCGCCGTCGCGTTCGACCCGGAGGTGCTCGTGTTGCAGGACCCCACCACCGCGGTGGACTCGGTGACCGAGCAGAACCTCGCGGACAACTTCGCCCGGGAGCGGGCCGGGAAGACCACGATCGTCGTCAGCCAGGCGCCGGCGTGGAACGCCGTGGCGGACGCGCGGCTGAGCGCGCGGCAGCTGCGCGAGACCGCCGAGGGGCTGCTCGTGGGGGCCGAGGGATGACGACGACGAGTTCGACTCCACCCGTGAAGACCGACACCGCCCTCCGGTTCCCGGTCGCCTCGGCGGGCCAGGTCCGTCGCGAGGTGGCCCGGCAGCTCTCCCGGGTCCGCCATGCCGGGCGGTGGCTGGTGGTGGCGTTGATCCTGCTGAGCCTCGGGGCGACCGCGGGCGTGCTCATCCCCCAGCTGATGGGCCGGATCGTGGACCTGGTCTCCGGTGAGCGCGCGGGGTCGCTGTGGCAGATCGGCGGATTGCTGTTGGCCGCGGCCGTCGGCGGCGCGGCGCTCAGCGCCTCCGGCTTCTACCTGGTGGCCAGGTTGTCCGAGCGGGTGATCGCCAACCTGCGGCAGGACATGGTCGGCACCGCGCTCGGACTGCCCACCCACCGGGTGGAGGACGCGGGCTCCGGTGACCTCGTCAGCCGGTCCACCGATGACGTGGCCGAACTGTCCTCCGCGGTCACCGAGACCGTCCCGACGCTGTCCACGTCCGTTCTGACGGTCGTGGCCACGGTGATCGCCCTGTTCGCACTGGACTGGCAGTTCGTCGTCATCCCGCTCGTCGTCGCGCCTCTGTACTGCGTCGCCGCACGCCGCTACCTGGCCAAGGCCCCGCAGCGCTACGCCGCGGAGCGGGCCGCGATGGCCGAGCGGGCCCGGCGCGTGCTCGAGGCCATCCGCGGTCGCGCGACGGTGCGCGCGTTCTCCCTCGAGGACCGGATGCACACCCTGATCGGGAACGCGTCCTGGGACGTGGTCCGTAAGGGGATCCGGGCCCGGACCACGATGCTCGTGCTGAACGTGTGGATGCTCATCGGCGAGTTCCTCATGCTGGCGATAGCGCTGGCGGTCGGGTACCACCTCGTCGCCACAGACGCCCTGACGGTCGGCGCGGTGACGGGCGCGGTCCTCATGATCATCCGACTGCGGGGACCGCTGAACACCTTCATGCGCATCCTGGACGTCGTGCAGTCGGGATACGCCTCGCTCGCCCGCATCGTGGGCGTCGTCGTGGACCCGCCCGTGTCCGTGCCCGACAGCGGAGTGGACGCGCCGCAGGGTCGCGTCGAACTCCGCGGCGTCGGCTTCAGTTACGGCGGGTCCTGGGCCGTGCGCGACATCGACTTCGCCATCTCGCCCGGTGAGACGGTCGCGGTCGTCGGCGCGTCCGGGGCGGGGAAGACCACCGTCGCCGCGCTCGTGGCCGGCCTGCTCGTCCCCGACGCCGGCGAGGTCCTGGTCGACGGCCATCCGGTCTCGTCGCTGTCCGACTCCGAGCGCATCGCCCGCCTGGCCACGGTCAGCCAGGAGGTCCACGTCTTCTCGGGCACACTGCGTCAGGACCTGACGCTGGCCAAACCCGCCGCCACCGACGAGGAACTGCGACTCGTCCTCGAACGCGTCCACACCACCGCATGGTTCCGCCGACTGCCGGACGGGCTCGACACCGTTGTCGGGGCACGCGGCATCCAACTCGACCCCGTCGCCGCCCAGCAGCTCGCGCTGGCCCGGGTGCTGCTGCTCGACCCGGCCGTCATCGTCATGGACGAGGCCACCGCGGAAGCCGGGTCCGCGGGTGCCGGGGCACTCGAACTCGCCGCTGACGAGGTCACCCGTGATCGTTCGGCCCTGGTCATCGCCCATCGCCTCGATCAGGCATCACGCGCCGACACGATCCTCGTGATGGACGGGGGCGCGATCGTCGAACGCGGCTCGCATGCCGCGCTGATCGAGAGGGACGGGATCTACGCCCGTCAGTGGTCGGCATGGTCCGCCGGCCGGCAGGCCTCTCGGGCGTCGGCGACATCCCAGGCCGGCCCCGGGTCCGCCCAACCGGGGTAGATGACTCCGGGAAACGGCGCACAGGTGCCCGACTCGGGTGATGATGGAGTCGGCGAATTGACCCCGTTCCACAAGAACACGCTCAGCCTCGAGACGAAAAGAGTCGACATCCATGACCTCAGACAGACAGACGATCATCTACACGCTCACCGATGAGGCCCCGCGCCTGGCGACGGAGGCGTTCCTCCCGGTCGTGCGCACCTTTGCCGACGCGGCCGGCATCGACGTCACGACGAGCGACATCTCGGTGGCCGCTCGCATCCTGGCAGCCTTCCCCGAGCGGCTCACCGATGAGCAGAAGGTCCCGGACAACCTCGGTGAACTGGGCCGGATGACCCAGGACCCGCACACCAACATCATCAAGCTCCCGAACATCAGCGCCTCGGTCAACCAGCTGACCACCGCGATCGCCGAGCTCCAGTCCAAGGGATACGACATCCCGGACTACCCGTACGACCCCAAGACCCCCGACGAGGTCGAGATCGTCGAGCGCTACGGCAGCTGCCTCGGCAGCGCCGTCAACCCGGTGCTCCGCCAGGGCAACTCGGACCGCCGCGCCCCGAAGGCGGTCAAGGAGTACGCCCGGGCCAACCCGCACTCCATGGGCAAGTGGTCGATGGCCTCACAGACCCACGTCGCCCACATGACACACGGCGACTTCTACGCGGGCGAGAAGTCGATCATCCTCGACCGCGCGTGCGACGCGCGCATGGAGGTCGTGACCCCGGACGGCGAGACCCACGTGCTCAAGACCGTGCCGCTCGAGGCCGGCGAGGTCGTCGACTCGATGTACATGAGCAAGAAGGCGCTCATGGACTTCTACGAGGAGCAGCTCAATGACGCCAAGGAGACCGGCGTCATGTTCTCGCTCCACGTCAAGGCCACCATGATGAAGGTGAGCCACCCGATCGTGTTCGGCCACGCCGTGCGGGTCTTCTACAAGGACGCCTTCGCCAAGCACGAGGAGCTGTTCCACGAGCTGGGCATCAACGTCAACAACGGCATGGCCGACCTGTACAACAAGATCGAGAATCTCCCCAGCTCCAAGAAGGAGGAGATCATCGAGGATCTCCACCGCTGCCACGAGCAGCGGCCGGAGCTGGCGATGGTCGACTCGGCGCGCGGTATCACCAATTTCCACTCCCCCTCGGATGTCATCGTCGACGCCTCGATGCCCGCGATGATCCGCATCGGCGGGAAGATGTACGGCGCCGACGGTCGCAAGAAGGACACCAAGGCCGTCATCCCGGAGTCCACGTTCGCGCGGATCTACCAGGAGATCATCAACTTCTGCAAGACCAACGGCGCCTTCGATCCCACCACGATGGGCACCGTGCCGAACGTCGGCCTCATGGCCCAGAAGGCCGAGGAGTACGGCAGTCACGACAAGACCTTCGAGGTCCAGTACGACGGTGTCGCCAACATCGTCGACGCCGCCACCGGCGAGGTCCTGCTGTCCCAGGATGTCGAAGCCGGTGACATCTGGCGCATGTGTACCGTCAAGGACGCGCCGATCCGCGACTGGGTGAAGCTCGCCGTGGACCGCGCCCGCGCCTCCGAGATGCCGGCGGTGTTCTGGCTGGACCCGTACCGGCCCCACGAGAACAACCTGATCACCCTGGTGAACAAGTACCTCGCCGAGCACGACACCGAGGGTCTGGACATCCAGATCATGTCGCAGGTGCGCGCCATGCGGTACACCCTCGAGCGCGCCTGGCGGGGCCTGGACACCATCTCGGTGACCGGCAACATCCTGCGCGACTACCTCACCGACCTGTTCCCGATCCTCGAGCTCGGGACCAGCGCCAAGATGCTGTCCATCGTCCCGCTGATGGCCGGCGGTGGACTGTACGAGACCGGTGCGGGCGGCTCCGCGCCGAAGCACGTCCAGCAGTTGGTCGAGGAGAACCACCTGCGCTGGGACTCGCTCGGTGAGTTCCTCGCGCTCGGGGCGAGCCTGGACGATCTCGGACGCAAGTACGACAACCCCAAGGCCACGATCCTGGCCAAGACGCTCGACACGGCGACCGGCAAGCTCCTGGAGAACCGGAAGTCGCCGTCCCGCACGACCGGTGAGCTGGACAACCGGGGAAGCCAGTTCTGGCTCGCACTGTACTGGGCGCAGGAACTGGCCGAGCAGTCCGAGGACGCGGAACTGGCAGCACACTTCGGCCCGCTCGCGGAGAAGCTGACCGCGGACCGGGACACCATCCTCGACGAGCTGCTCGCGGTGCAGGGCACGCCGGTCGAGCTGGGCGGCTACTTCCAGCCCGCCATCGACAAGCTGCGGGAGGCGATGCGGCCGAGCGAGACGCTCAACGCCGCGCTCGAGGACACCCGCGCCTGACCCCGTCAGTCCGCATCACCGCACCCATCGGCCCTCGGCCGGTGGGTGCGGTGCTGTATCGGCCTACACTCGAGTCGGAGCTGGTCCCGGTTCCCCGATGATGGGAGTCCGGATGTCCGGCACCGCTCAACCGCCCCACTCCGCCTCCGATCCGAGGGACTCCCCCGACACCCCGGGTCGTCCCCTCCTGACGCTCGGAGTCCTGGCCAACTCCACGATGGAGAACGAGCGTCGCCTGCCCCTTCATCCGCACCACCTGGATCGCATCGATCCGGACATCCGGGCGCGGATGGTCGTGGAGCGCGGGTACGCTGCGGACTTCCAGCTCGAACCCGGGTACGTGGAGTCGAGGGTGGGCAGGGTCGCAGAGCGGTCGGAGGTCATCCAGGCCGCCGATATCCTGTTGCTCCCGAAACCCCAGGCGGCGGACGTGAACGAGATCCCCGCGGGTCGCACCCTCTGGGGATGGCCCCACTGCGTCCAGGACGCCGAACTGACGCAGACCGCGATCGACCAGCGCCTCACCCTCATCGCCTTCGAGGCGATGAACCACTGGACCCGGCAGGGTGACTTCAGCCTGCACGTACTCCACATGAACAACGAACTCGCCGGGTACTGCTCGGTCCTCCACGCCCTGAGTCTCATCGGAGGCACCGGAAACTACGGACCACGACGCAGCGCAGTCGTGATCGGCTTCGGGGCGACCGCCCGCGGGGCGGTCACCGCACTGAGTGCCCACGGGATCCACGACATCCAGGTCCTCACACAGCGCGGGGCGACGGCAGTCGGTTCACCGATCCACAGCGCGCACATCACCCAGCTCCACACCGACGGCGGTCCAGCCCACCTCGGCACGGTGCCCACCGAGGATGGTGACGTCCCGCTCCCGGTATTCCTCGCCGCACACGACATCGTCGTCAACTGCACACTCCAGGACGTGGACGCACCCATGACGTACCTGCGCACCCGGGACCTCGAGGGCTTCGCGGCGGGGAGCCTGATCATCGACGTCTCCTGTGACGCGGGAATGGGTTTCGAATGGGCACAGCCCACGGGATTCGACGACCCGATGTTCACCGTGGGCCACGGGGTGAACTACTACGCGGTCGATCACAGCCCGTCGTACCTCTGGAACTCGGCGACGTGGGAGATCAGCGAGGCACTACTTCCGTTCCTGCGCACCGTCATGGAGGGCCCCGCGGCGTGGGACGAGGACCTCACCATCTCCCGCGCCATCGAGATCCGCGACGGGGTGATCGTCAACCCGAGAATCCTGAGCTTCCAGGGCCGTGACACCGCGTATCCCCACGCCCTGGCCGGGACGCGTCCCGCATAGCCGGCTCATAGCGCTCCCGGGTCCGTGGCGACGGCGGGCGGCAGGGGCCCGGCGACGGTCACGGGACGTCGGGGCACTCGATGACGTCGATCGAGTTGCCCGGGAACAGCGCGAGAAACGGGTGCCCGCGCACGATGTCGACCGCAGACTCGTGCGAGGGCGCCGAAAGCAGCATGTAGGCGACCCCGGCGTCCTCGAAGACCTCGACACCCTGGCTGGTGACGCGCCGCTTGCGGTACAACGGACGCCCGGGATCCACGAGCGCCGGGCCCGCCTCCTCCGCCCACCGGGACCACGCCGCCATGAACTCTTCCTGCTCCGCCTCGGAGAGTTCAGGCTCGGTCGCCGGGTCGGCCGCGCCGTTGAGTATTCCCAGGAAGATGCCCATCCGGGAAGCGTAACCGCGGGGGGACGCACTGCGGAACGGTCCCGACGAGTCACTCTCCTCTGACCAGGCGCCCGGCCCCGCGTCGTGCGCGCGATCAGTCTCCTGCGAAGACGACGCGGTTGCCGTCGGGGTCCTCCACCACGAGAATCCTCCGACCGCCGCCGGGTTGCGGACCGTGATTGTCGACCCCGGCCGCAACGAGGCGACCGACCACCGAGTCCAGGTCATCGACCTCGATCACCACCGAAGAGTGCCCTGCCCGATCCGGTTCGGCCCAGACCTGGAGACCGAAACCGTCTCCGAGATGCCATTCGAGCAACCCCGGCATCGGCCGGCTGTCCGGCCCCCGGTCGAGAAGGCGGGAGTACCACGCTTCCGCCACCGATTCGTCGGAAACCGTGCAGTTCCCCATCAGCCCTCTGAACATCGTCGCTCCTCGGTCCGGTCTGCTGTGATCCCGGGGCGTCGCGGCGCTTACCCGATCGTCCCGGAGGCGCCAGATGGTCCGGGAGAACGCCGGGCTCGTCGTCGTGATGGCCCCGGATCCTATCTCCCCGAGTAGCGCGCGAACAGGCCCAGGAGGAACGTCCCTCCGGGGTGCCCGGCCCACCCCCGGCGCTGAACGTGCAGCTCGTCAGCCGTCGCTCGACCCGTGACGCTCCTCGACGGCCTCCCAGACCCGACGCCAGTGGTCGGCCAGCGAGTCGATGGTCTCGTGGGCGTTCAACCCGCTCGGCTGGGGCACCACCCAGAGTGCGACATCGTCGGGCCACCCCGGGACCGGGGTGGTGTCCTGTTCCCCGTACGTCGCTTTCGGCATCGCGAAGGCGGTACGAAAGGCGGTGATTCCTGCGACCGATACCACTGCGGGACCCAGCTCCCCGGCCAACACGGCCAGGCGTTCGGCGCCTGAGCGCAGCTCGTCGCGAGAGAGCTCATCGGCCCGCGCGGTGGCCCTTCCGACGAGATTCGTCATGCCGATCCCGCGGGAGAGCAGTTGCGCCTCATTCTCCGCCGACAATCCTGTCGAGGCGTCCACGAGGTGGTCGGTCAGCCCGGCCCGGTGCAGTGAGGGCCAGAACCGGTTTCCCGGCCGCGCGAACGGCGCGTTGACGGCCGCGGTCCACAGTCCCGGATTGACTCCCACGATGAGCAGGCGCAGCCGGCCGGGATCGGCGGGGAGGACGGCGTCGACACCGTTCGGATCATCGGTCGCGAATCCGGCGAGCTCCTCGCGTCTCGGGCGGCGGCCGCCGAGTGGGGACGGCCGTCGCGGAATCCCGGTCACGATGTGCCGACGTCCAGCGCACCCGGCCACTCTTCGCGCGTCTTCGCCTTCTCAACCATGGGAGGAGGCTAGCGCGACGAGATCCCCGCGATCTCGACCGGCGGGGTCGGACAGACTCACCACCGTCTCCACGTGAGGACAGCGTGCGTCCGTAGGGCCTGAAAGGCTGGGCCCATGAGCGCAAAGGAAGGCCCGGCGTCCCCTGTCGTCTTGGCCGGCAGAGACCAATGGCGCGAGTGGCTCTGCACGAACGAGGACAGTTCCGACGGCATCTGGCTGATGCTCGCGAAGAAGCGCGTGACGACTCCGACCTCCCTCAGCTACGGGGAGGCTCTCGACGAGGCTCTGTGCAGCGGATGGATCGACGGCCAGCGCAACGGCTATGACGAGCGGACCTACCTGCAGAGGTTCACCCCACGCCGGGCGCGTTCGCTCTGGTCACGGCGAAACGTCGAGATCGCGGAGCGCCTCGCCGCCGATGGTCGACTTCGACCGCGGGGCATCGCCGAGATCGAGAGGGCGAGATCCGACGGACGCTGGGACCGCGCCTACCCCGGGCAAGCGACCGCCCAGCCTCCGGATGCTCTCCGCACGGCCCTCGAGGCGGCACCAACCGCGAAGGCGGCCTTCTCCCGGCTCACCTGGACCGAGCGCTTCAGCGCGCTTCTCCCGCTCCTCACGGCTACGAACGAGGATGCCCTCGAGCGACGCGTCGCGCAGCTGATATCGCGGCTCACGCCGTCGTAATCCACCCCATCTCCATCGGTCCCCCGCGCGACCAGATTCGACGACGAGGGGCCAGCCGTGCCGTCACCCGATCAAGTACGCGAATCCTCGACCGGATGTATCGAGCCCGCGGAGAAAACGTCTCGCCCGGCCTAAGAAGTGATCGACGTAGTCTGCTTCCGCTTCGTGGTCTTCCCCGAACGGTCCGCTGTGCCGACTGAACCAGGGAACGAAGTCCGCGCGGGTGATCGCGTCCAGATCGTCCGCGATCCAAGCGACGTCTTCGGGCGGTATCGCCCGTACCCACGGCAACCAGCCCTCCCAGTTCTCGAGCGGCGTCACGGCGCCTTCGAACATCCGGTAGGCGGGGCGCGCTCGCTCATCCGGATCGGATGGCTGCGTCATCATCTGCAGGTTTCTCCACGACTTGTCGAGGTAGAGCATGTCCTCCACGGGTGGCCCCTGTTGGAAGTCGGTCGTCCCCACCGCGAAGCCGTGCGGCAGTCCGAATGCGTCCGCGAGCGGGTCCGCGCTGATGTAGGCGCGTGGATCGGCGAGCACCTCCTGTGTGATCTCGCTGTCGAATGCGTATGCGTAGTACCTGATTCCCATGCACCCAGCATCGACCTCCACGCGGGATCCGATAACCCCCCACGACCGATCTGTGGATAGGAAGTGCCGATCGCACTCGCCTGTGGAGAAACTCCTAGCGCCCACGGACAGCCCCGCCAGCACGAACGAGTCCAGAAAGCCCTAGCGGAGATCGGTTCACGCCGTCCGGATGCACGAGCTGAACGCGCCAGCCGCTCTCTGCGATTTGTCAGTAGAGCCGACAAGCCCCGCCTAGCAGGCAGTTGTTAGACGTTGAAGCGGAACTCCACCACGTCGCCGTCGGCCATCACGTAGTCCTTGCCCTCCATGCGCACCTTGCCGGCGGCCTTGGCTGCGGCCATCGACCCGGCGGCGTCGAGGTCGGCAAAGGAGACGATCTCGGCCTTGATGAAGCCCTTCTCGAAGTCCGTGTGGATCACGCCGGCGGCCTTGGGGGCGGTGTCGCCCTTGCGGATTGTCCAGGCGCGCGACTCCTTGGGGCCGGCGGTGAGGTAGGTCTGCAGGCCCAGGGTGTGGAACCCGGCGCGGGCGAGCGAGTTCAGGCCCGGCTCGTGCTGGCCGATCGACTCCAGCAGCTCCATGGCGTCGTCCTCGTCCAGTTCGAGCAGCTCGGCCTCGACCTTCGCATCGAGGAAGACCGCGTCGGCGGGGGCGACCGCGGCGCGGAGTTCGGCCTGACGCTCCTCGCTGGTCAGCACTGACTCGTCGGCGTTGAACACGTAGAGGAACGGCTTGGCGGTCATCAGGTGCAGGTCACGCAGCAGCCCGCGGTCGACCTCGTCCTGCGCCTTGAACAGGGTCCGACCGTCCTCGAGCACGGCCTGCGCCTTGCGGACCTCGTCCAGCAACGCAACGAGGGACTTGTCCTTGCGCGATTCCTTCTCGAGCCGCGGGATCGCCTTCTCGATGGTCTCCAGGTCGGCCAGGATCAGCTCGGTGGCGATCACCTCGATGTCGGCCATCGGGTCGACCTTGCCGTCGACGTGGATGACGTCCGGGTCGTCGAAGACGCGCACGACCTGGCAGATCGCGTCGGCCTCACGGATGTTGGCGAGGAACTTGTTGCCCATCCCCTCACCGGTGCTGGCGCCCTTGACGATGCCCGCGATGTCGACGAACGACACGACGGCGGGCAGGATCCGCTCGGAGCCGAAGATCTCCGCGAGTCGGTTCAGGCGTGGGTCCGGCAGATCGACCACGCCGACGTTGGGCTCGATGGTGGCGAACGGGTAGTTCGCCGCGAGGACGTCGTTGTTCGTCAGGGCGTTGAACAGGGTCGACTTACCGACGTTGGGCAGTCCGACGATTCCGAGGGTGAGGCTCACGAGGGCACAGTCTACGGACAGCACCCCGGCTCCTCCCCCGCGGCCGTCGGGCGCCTCGTCAGGGAGCACACCACCGTGACCTCTGACATCATGTGACCCATGACCGACGAGCCGAAACCGCGTCCCCCCGTCGAGGACCAGGAGCAGCACGTCGACCGTTCCGTCCTCATCGGACTGGGCGGGCGCTGGGTCACCGACTGGGCCCTGCGACTGGCCATCCTTCTCGTCGCGGGCTGGTTGGTATCGAGGATCGGTGGCGCCCTGTGGGTCGGCATCCTCCCGATCCTGTTGGCGCTCATCGTCTCCACGGTGCTGTGGCCGCCGACGGGGTGGATGGTGCGGCACAGGGTCCCCAAGACGCTGGCCTCGCTGTTGTCCATCATCGCGTCACTCGGCCTCGTCTCGGGCGTGGTCGCCCTCATCGCCCCGTCGATCGTCGAGCAGAGCGTGCAGCTCGCCGACCAGACCTCGGAGGCGATCACCCAGGTCCAGGACTGGTTGCGCGGCCCGCCGCTGAACATCCGGGACGAGCAGCTCGACGGGGTCCTCGAGCAGCTCAGCTCCACCCTGCAGGACCGCGGTGACCAGATCGCCTCGGGTGTGTTCAGCGGTGTCAGCGCGGTGGGGTCCTTCGTGATCACCCTCGTGCTGGTTCTGGTCCTGACGTTCTTCTTCATCAAGGACGGGCCGAGGTTCCTCCCGTTCGTCCGCCGCATCTCCGGGCGCACCGCCGGCCGTCACCTGACCGAGGTCCTGACCCGCGCCTGGAACACCCTCGGCGGCTACATCCGCGCCCAGGCGATCGTGTCGTTCGTCGACGCGGTGCTCATCGGTCTGGCTCTGGTGATCCTGGGCGTACCGCTGGCGTGGGCGTTGGCCGTCATCACGTTCATCGCCGGGTTCATCCCCATCGTCGGCGCCTTCACCGCGGGTGCGCTCGCAGTCCTCATCGCCCTGGTCGCCAACGGCTTCACGACCGCGATCATCGTCCTGGTCGTGATCATTCTCGTGCAGCAGCTCGAGGGCAACGTTCTCCAGCCGATCGTCCAGTCGCGCGCGATGAACCTGCACCCGGGGGTCATCCTGCTCGGCGTGGCCGCGGGTAGCACGCTGTTCGGCATCATCGGCGCGTTCCTGGCCGTCCCGCTCCTCGCGGTACTGGCGGTCGCGCTGCGCTACATCAACGAGCAGATCGATCTGCGTACCGGTGATGTGACCGCGTCGGATCTGGCGTCGGCGACAGACGAGGGACGTCTGACCGCGTGGCTCGCCGAGCTGTCGAGCTCGCGCTTCGCACCTCTGCGCAAGAGCAGCACCGCGATCATGGCCGGGATGATCGACGAGCGCCCCGACATCGCCGGGCCCCGGCGCCCGGTCCCCACCCGTGCGGGCGCAGGGGTCACCGTGGAGGCCGACGACGACGAGGTGGGCGGCGGCTCCACCACCGCCGCACCGGGGTTGTCGGATGAACCCCCGCCGGCGGCGGGCCCCGTCGATCCGAAGGCGGTCGACGGCTACCGCCCGTCCCCGCAGGAGCAGGAGGCGGAGAAGCCCAACCCGCTACGGCGGTTCGGCCGTTTCCTCGCCCGCCGACTGGGAGGTTAGAGTCTTCTCCCGTGACTAGACGCAGGAGTGGACGGGTACCCGCGGACGAGCGGTCCGTGCTGTCCTCGACGCGGGGGCTGCCGGCCTGGACCGCGGTCCTCCTGGCGGTGGCGATCTCGCTGACCGGCGTGGCCATCGACTCGGTCTCCGGGGACCTCGGCGCGGGCTTCACCGTGGCGTTCTTCCTCGGCTGCGTGGTGTCCGTGCTCGCGGTCGCGCGGCGCTCGGTGTTCGTCGCGGGGGTGCAGCCACCGATCATCATGGCCCTGCTGGTCCCACTGGTCTACGTCGTCTCTGGGGTCGGTTCGGGCGCGGACGTCTTCTCGCGGTCCCAGCTCGTGGCGATCATCCTGCCGCTGGCGACCCGCTTCCCGCTGATGATCACCACGACCGTCGTGGTGGTGGCGATCGCCCTGATCCGTGCTCTGGTGCTGGAGCCGCGGCCGCGGGTCGCCCGCCCCGCGGCGCCGCCCATCCAGCGCAGCGCCCCGGCACACGCCCGCCGTTGAGGCGGGGTGCGCCGGGGCGCTGACGGCTACCGCGTCCTCCCCCGCCACCTACCGGCGGGCGGGGGCGCGTATCAGACCTTCTTGGGGACCCGCAGTTCGCGGGGCAGCGAGAACGTGATGGTCTCCTGCGCCGTCCGGACGGTGGAGACGTCACCGAAGCCGTGGTCGGCGAGCAGGTCCACCACTCCGCGGACGAGGATCTCCGGCACGGACGCGCCCGAGGTCACGCCGACGGTGGTGACGCCCTCGAACCAGGACGTGTCGATCTCCTTGGCGTAGTCCACCAGGTGCGCGTCGCGGGCTCCCGCCTGCAGCGCGACCTCCACCAGTCGCACGGAGTTGGACGAGTTCTGTGACCCCACCACGATCACCAGGTCGCACTGCGGGGCCATGGTCTTGACCGCGACCTGACGGTTCTGCGTGGCATAGCAGATGTCGTCGGACGGCGGGTCGATGAGCGTGGGGTACTTCTGCTTGAGGCGGCGCACCGTCTCCATGGTCTCGTCCACGCTGAGCGTGGTCTGTGAGAGCCAGATCAGCTTCTCGGTGTCCACGGGGATGTCCAGCGCGTCCACGGACTCGGGGCCGTCGACCAGCGTCACCACGTCGGGCGCCTCACCGGCGGTCCCCTCGACCTCCTCGTGGCCCTCGTGGCCCACCAGCAGGATGAGGTAACCCTCGCGCGCGAAGCGCTTGACCTCGGTGTGGACCTTGGTCACCAGGGGGCAGGTGGCGTCGAACGTCTTGAGTTCGAGCTGGAGAGCGCTCTCCCGGACCGCGGGCGAGACGCCGTGCGCGGAGAACACCAGGTTCGCCCCGTGCGGGACCTCGTCGGTCTCGTCGACGAAGACCACGCCCTGGTCGGTGAACGACTCGACCACGTGCTTGTTGTGGACGATCTCCTTACGGACGTACAGCGGCGCTCCGTGCTTGGCCAGGGCTTTCTCGACCGTTTCGACGGCTCGGTCGACGCCGGCACAGTAGCCGCGCGGTTCCGCGAGAAGTACCCGCTTGGTTGCCGGTTCGGCGATCATGTCGGTCTGCTCGGTCATGTCCCCAGGGTACGGTTCATACTGGATTTCGACCATTACGCCTCCCTTCACGCCCCCCGGCAGAGAGGTCCGCATGCTCCGACCCCTGTTCCTGACCCGTGCCTCGATCGGTCTCGCTGCCACCGCGGCGGAGCGTGTCGTGGCCCTGCCCGGCCGTGCGGTCGAGGCGGTCACCACGCTGCCCGCGATCCCCGTGCGGGTCGCCGGCGGCCTGGTCCAGTCCTATCTCCACGCCGGTCAGACCCTCACGGACCTGGCCGTCAAGGGCGACAAGGTGCTCGCCTCGGTGTTCCCGGCACGGTCCGACCAGCCGGAGTGGGCGACGTTCGACGAGGACGAGGCCGACCCCGACGAGGTCTTGGACGTGTCCTACCGGGTCTACGGGTCGTCCTCGAGAGCCGCCCGCGACCGGGACGACGACCCCGACGTGCCGACCGGCCGCGTCGCCCCCCGCGACGCGTGACGGCCTCGTCCCCGCGCACGCCGAGCAGCGCCGAGCAGCCGTGGCCGGTCCGGGTGGTCTCGGACCAGATAGCGGCGTGGATCCACCGGCTCGGGGCGGTGTGGGTCGAGGGTCAGATCACCCAGCTGAGCCTGCGCCCCGGCACCCGCACCGCGTTCCTCACCCTGCGTGACCCCTCCGTCGACAACTCGCTGACGCTCACGTGTCCGCCCAGGCTCATCTCGGAGTCGCCGGTGCCGGTCACCGAGGGCAGCCGGGTGGTCGTGCGGGGTACCCCGCGCTTCTACACGGGCCGCGGCTCGTTCTCCCTCCAGGTTTCGGAGATCCGCCCGGTGGGCGTGGGCGAGCTCCTCGCCCGCATCGAGCGGCTCAAGCAGGCGCTGTCGGCGGAGGGGCTGTTCGATCCCCGACTCAAGCGGCCCCTGCCGTTCCTACCCACGTGCGTCGGCCTGATCACCGGTCGGGCGAGCGCCGCCGAACGCGACGTCGTCGAGGTGGCCCGCGGCCGCTGGCCGGATGTACGTTTCGCCGTGCGCAACACCCCGGTGCAGGGGGTGTCGGCTGTGCCCCAGATCCTGGACGCGCTGGCCGAGCTCGACGCCGACCCCGTCGTCGACGTCATCATCCTCGCCCGCGGCGGCGGGTCGGTCGAGGACCTGCTCCCCTTCTCCGACGAGGCCCTCATCCGCGCGATCTCGCGGTGCCGCACCCCGGTGGTCTCCGCGATCGGCCACGAGCCCGATTCGCCGTTGTCGGATCTCGTCGCCGACCTGCGGGCGGCCACCCCGACCGATGCGGCCAAGCGGGTCGTGCCCGACGTGATCGAGGAGCGTCGTCGTATCGCCGAGGCCCGGTCCCGTACCGCCCGGGCGCTGCGCGGTTGGGTGGACCGGGAGCGCAACCAGCTGGCGGCCGTGCGGTCGCGGCCGTGCATGGCGAACCCGTACGGGATCGTCGAGTCGCGGGCGGAGATCGTCGCCGAGGCACTGCGCGCGGCCCGACGCGACATCACCCGGATCATCGACTCGGAGTCCACGTCGCTGGGCCACCTGTCGGCGCGTCTCACCACGCTCGGGCCCGCCGCCACCCTGGCCCGTGGCTATGCCGTGGTGCAGTCCGTCGCCGGGAGTCACGACGGCCGGGTGGTCTCGTCGATCGCCGACGCCCCACCCGGATCGCAGCTGCGGATCCGCGTCTCCGACGGCTCCATCTCCGCGGCGGCACTCGGGTCGACACCCGCCGCCGGCCGCCCCACCCCTTCCACCGAACCGACCGAGGAGCAGTCCTGATGTCCGACGAGCAGACCCCCGTCTCCGAGCTGGGATACGAGCAGGCCCGCGACGAGTTGATCGAGGTGGTCCGCATCCTCGAGGCCGGCGGTCAGGATCTGGACGCCTCACTGGCGTTGTGGGAGCGGGGCGAGGAACTCGCCGAGCGGTGCACCGAACACCTCGACGGCGCGCGTGCGCGCATCGACGCCGTCCTGGGTGACGACGACGAGGGCGACTCCGGCCGGGGGTGATCCCGTCGCCCGGCCGGGCGCGAACGCCTACCGCCGCCCCGGTGCGATCACCGCGGGCACGGCACGCCGGGCGTCTACGGCGCGGGCAGCGGCTCGACGTCCTGTACGGCGGCGGCGAGGGACTCGAAGTCGGACGTCGGCGCGGAGCCGGTGACGGCCACGCGGACGTCGTCGAGGTCGAGCACCCACACCGGCCGGACGTCGTCCCCGGTGAGGACGGCCCACTCGCGCCCGGAGACGGGCACCATCGTCCGGCTGGGCCTCGGCCCGCCACCCAGCGACCGGAACGCGTCCTCGGGGGCGTCGGACTGGACGAGCTCGATGTAGCTGCGCTCGCCCGTCACCCAGCCGACGTGGCTGGAGGTGGTCCCGGCGAAGCCCTGGACACGGCCCGAGTTGGCGGTCCAACCCTCCGGGACCTCGGGCGAGCGGATCGGGAAGTCCAGGCTCCGGGCGTCCTGCTCCAGCGAGGCCCGCGCGTCGAAGTCGGGGATCTGTCCCTGCTGCGGGCCGGACGGGCTGAAGGTGCACAGTCCGGCCACTCCGGCGAAGACGCCGCAGATCGCCATGAGCACCACCACCGACCAGAACATGTCGCGGTTGCCCTGCAGGATTCTCGGTTTCGCCTCGGCCACGCCTGCGAGTATCCCACCCACCCGGGGCGAGTCCGGCGCGTGGCCCCCGGCGGGGTGGCCGAGGTGGAACAATGGGCGCCGACACGCCACCGCGGCCGTGCGCGCCACCGTCGCGCCCGTGCCACCTTCAACCCCAGCCAGCGTTCACGAGGAGCCAGACCACCTATGTCACCCACCAAGCGTCCCGATCGAAACCTCGCAATGGAGCTGGTCCGTGTGACCGAGGCCGCCGCCCTGGCCGCCGGGCGGTGGGTCGGTCGTGGCGACAAGAACGGTGGCGACGGTGCCGCGGTGGACGCGATGCGCGAGCTCATCTCGACCGTCGACATGGACGGCGTCGTGGTGATCGGCGAGGGCGAGAAGGACGAGGCGCCCATGCTCTACAACGGTGAGAAGGTCGGCACCGGCGAGGGGCCGGCCGTCGACGTGGCCGTGGACCCGATCGACGGCACCCGCCTCATGGCGGAGGGTCGGCCCAATTCGATCGCGGTGATCGCCGTCGCCGAGCGCGGTTCGATGTTCGATCCGTCGGCCGTGTTCTACATGCGCAAGATCGCCGTGGGCCCGGACGCCGTGGGCAGGATCGACCTCGCCAAGTCCACTGAGTGGAACATCCGCTCGGTCGCGGAGGCCAAGAACATCGACGTCGGGGACATGACGGTGTGCGTGCTCGACCGGCCGCGCCACGCCGAGCTCATCGCCGAGATCCGTGCCGCGGGCGCCAAGGTCCGGCTCATCATGGACGGCGACGTCGCCGGCGGTGTGGCCGCGGCCTCCGACGACAGTTCGGTGGACATGCTCATGGGCATCGGCGGGACGCCGGAGGGGATCATCACCGCGTGTGCGCTGAAGTGCATGGGCGGCGAGATCCAGGGCCAGCTGTGGCCGCAGGACGAGGCGGAGCGCCAGAAGGCGGTCGACGCCGGGCTCGACGTCGACGCGATCCTCGGCACGGACGACCTGGTCAAGGGCGACAACTGCTTCTTCGCCGCCACCGGCATCACCAACGGCGACATGGTCCGCGGTGTGAGCTACCGCGCCAACGGCGCCGTCACCCGCTCGCTGGTGATGCGGTCCAAGTCGGGCACCGTCCGCCATGTCGAGGGGCGCCACAAGATGGAGAAGCTCCGCGAGTTCTCCGCCGTCGACTACGGCCAGGCCGCCGGCGGCAACTGATCCCTCCCCGGCACCCCGCGCCCGCCGCTTCCGTCCTCCTGCACGGTGCGGCGGGCGCGCCTAGTCTGGCCGGTATGGCCGATCAGACTGAATTCCGTATCGAACACGACACGATGGGCGAGGTCCGGGTCCCCGTCGACGCTCTCTGGCGGGCACAGACCCAGCGTGCCGTCGAGAACTTCCCCGTCTCGGGCAGCGGGCTCGAACGAGCGCAGATCCGCGCGCTCGGCCTGCTCAAGTCCGCGTGTGCGACCGTCAACGGTCGGCTGGGACTGCTCGACCGGGACAAGGTCGACGCGATCGTCGCCGCAGCCGGCCGCATCGCCGAGGGGGAACTGGACGAGCACTTCCCCGTCGACGTGTTCCAGACCGGCTCGGGCACGAGTTCCAACATGAACACCAACGAGGTCATCGCCTCGCTCTGCGCGGCCGAGGGCGTCACCGTGCACCCCAACGACGACGTGAACATGTCGCAGTCGTCCAACGACACCTTCCCGACGGCGACCCACGTCGCGGCCACGGAGGTCGTGATCGCCGATCTCGTCCCCGCACTGAACACCCTCGCCGAGTCCTTCGAGACCAAGGCCGGTCAGTGGCGCGAGGTGGTCAAGCCCGGGCGCACCCACCTGATGGACGCCGTGCCGGTGACGCTCGGACAGGAGTTCGCCGGCTACGCCCGGCAGATCCGCGCCGGGGTCGAGCGCGTCTGCGGGACGCTGCCCCGTGTCGGCGAGTTGCCGATCGGTGGAACCGCCGCCGGCACGGGCCTCAACGCCCCCGACGGCTTCGGCTCCGCTGTGGTCGAGGAGCTGCGCTCCCTCACCGGCCTGGAGGAGCTCCGTCTGGCGGCGGATCCGTTCGAGGCCCAGGCCGCCCGCGACGGCCTTGTCGAGCTGTCCGGGGCCCTGCGTTCCGTCGCCGTCTCGCTCACCAAGATCGCGAACGACATCCGGTGGATGGGGTCGGGACCCATGACCGGGCTGTCGGAGATCCACCTTCCGGACCTGCAGCCGGGGTCGTCGATCATGCCCGGCAAGGTCAACCCGGTGCTGTGTGAGACGGTCGCGCAAGTCGCCGCCCAGGTCGTGGGGAACGACGCGGCCGTGGCGTGGGCCGGGGCCAGCGGCGCCTTCGAGCTCAACACCGCGATCCCGGTGATGGCGCGCAACGTGCTCGAGTCGGTCCGGATCCTCGCGAACTCGTCCACGCTGTTCGCCGAGCGTTGCATCGACGGGATCGAGCCGGACACCGATCGCATGCGCCGGCTCGCCGAGTCCTCCCCCTCGATCGTCACGCCGCTGAACTCGGCGATCGGCTACGAGGAGGCCGCACGGGTCGCCAAGCACGCCCTCGCCGAGGGGATCACCATCCGCGAGGCCGTCATCGCGCTCGGCTTCGTCCCGGATCCGCTGTCCGAGTCCGAGCTCGACCGGCGCCTCGACGTCCTGGGGATGACGGGCCTCGACCGCGAGCGCTGACGCCGCCTCGCCATGAGTGCGCACCGCGATGTGCGCCGCGGCCCGGGCTCGGCGCGCCCGGCCCGCGGCGCGTCGTGTTCGGGGGTCAGCCGGAGTGCTCGACCACCCGGATGGCCTGGCCCTCGAGTCGGATCTGTCCGCGTTGGAAGTCCGAGTAGATGACCTCGCCCTCGGCGATCTCGTCGCTCACCGGCCACCCCAACCGACCGGCGGGTCCGCCGTTGTCGCGATAGGTGGCGAGGATCTGCCCGCGGACGATCTGCGCACCGGTCTGCGGTGACCAGAAGATGGCCCCGTCGGCGAAGTCCTGCTTCTTGCCACCCTCGAGCGCCTCTGCCGGGGCCACCGGCGCCCCGAGCGCGAGCGCGGTCTCCTTCGCGTCGTCGTACCGGCGATAGATGGCCATGTTCGTGAGGAACTCGTCCTCGCCGATCTTCACCACGATCGGGTCGTCCGCGTCGGACCCGGCGGCGGGGCCGGACGCGCCCGGCTCCGCACCGGTCTGGCCCGCACCGGCCTGGCCCGCACCGACCTCGCCCGGAGCGCCCTGGTCCGTAGCGGTCTGGGACTGCGCCTCGGCCGGCATGCCACCCGGGATCTGCTCGCCACACGCGGCCAACCCCAGGATGCAGGCGGTGAGCAGCCAGAGCGCGGGCGCCGGCGACGAGCGTCGGGACATGGGAGACCTCCGATACGGCATGCACGATGCGGGCCCGGGCTCGCTCGCCCGGACCCGCATCATCCCACGGTCGCCGGAGCCTGCAGTCAGGCGGCGTGGATGCGTCGCAGCTCCCCGGAAGCTCCCTCGGGGTGGAATTCCTCCAGCATCGTGGTGACGAGTTCGGCGATGGCGGAACGCTCCGAGCGGTTGAGGGTGACGTGGGCGAACAGTGGGTGCCCCTTGAGCTTCTCCACGACCGCCTGGATGCCGTCGTGCCGACCGACACGGAGGTTGTCCCGCTGGGCCACGTCGTGGGTGAGGACGACCCGCGACCCGGTCCCCAGCCGCGAGAGCACGGTGAGCAGCACGTTCCGCTCGAGCGACTGCGCCTCGTCGACGATCACGAACGAGTCGTGCAGGCTCCTGCCGCGGATGTGGGTCAGCGGCAGCACCTCGAGGATGTCCCGGTCCATGACCTCGTCGATGACGTTCTCGCTGACCAGTCCCTCGAGGGTGTCGAACACGGCCTGGGACCACGGCGACATCTTCTCCGACTCGCTGCCGGGCAGGTACCCCAGTTCCTGCCCGCCCACGGCGTACAGCGGGCGGAACACGACGATCTTGCGGTGACGACGCCGCTCCAGGACCGACTCGAGGCCCGCGCACAGCGCCAGCGCCGATTTGCCGGTGCCCGCCCGGCCGCCGAGGGAGACGATCCCGATCGACTCGTCCAGCAGGCAGTCGATCGCGATGCGCTGCTCGGCCGAGCGGCCGCGCAGGCCGAAGACCTCGACGTCGCCGCGGACCAGCCGGAGCCCGCCGTCGTCGGCGACGCGCGCCAGTGCCGACGACGACTCGGTCTGGACGCGGACGCCGCAGTGCACCGGGGTCCCGCTCTCCAGTCCCGCGGCCCGGGCTGCGAGGCCCGAGGCACGGCCCTCTGAGAACAGGGTGTCGACGAGGTCCTGGGTGGCCGGCAGGTCGGCGACCCCGCTGTACCCGGTCAGCACGACGTCCTGGGCGTGGTACTCGTCGGCCGGCAGGCCCACCGAACCCGCCTTGACCCGCAGGGGGACGTCCTTGGACACGAGCACGGTGTCGGCGCCCTCGGCCCGCAGATTGAGCGCACACGCCAGGATCCGGGAATCGTTGCCGGTGTCACGGAATCCGGACGGCAGCACCGCCTGGTCGGTGTGGTTGAGCTCGACCCGCAGGGTGCCGCCGACGTCGGTGACGGTGATGTCGCCGTCGAGGCGCCCGTGCCGCAGCCGCAGGTCCTCGAGCAACCGGAGGGCCTCCCGCGCGAAGTAGCCCAGCTCGGGATGATTGCGTTTGCCCTCCAGCTCGCTGATGACCGCGATGGGGAGCACAACGCGGTGCTCGGCGAAACGGGTGACGGCCCACGGGTCGGACAGCAGAACCGAGGTGTCGAGGACGTAGGTACGTACGGTGTCGGTCACGGCGCGCTCCTCGCCCGCGGCACCCGCGAGCGTGTTGGGTTGGACCGGCCGGCCCAGGTCACCTGGTGGTGACGGGGCCGGGTGCCGGCCCCCTCCCGATCGAGACAGACGATCATCGGCTGGGACCTCCCGACGGTCGGCTTCCCCACCGACCGTTGCCGATGACGCTACGCCCGAATCACATCCCTGTAGTTAAGTCTGGGTGAAATATCAGGTGACCCGTCACGCCACCCGCTCGAAGGCCGCCGCCAGCCCCTGCCCACCGCCGAGGCACATCGTCTCCAGGGCGAGCCGGCCCTCCCGGCGCGCCAGTTCGCGCGCCATGGTGGTGAGGATGCGCGTACCGGTGGCCCCGACGGGATGCCCGAGCGAGATCCCGGAACCGTGGACGTTGAGCCGCTCGCGATCGGCGGCGGTGAACCCGTGGTCCGACTCCCATTCCCGCAGGCACGCGAGCACCTGCGCGGCGAACGCCTCGTTGAGTTCGATGAGGTCGAAGTCCGCCAGCCGCAGGTCGAATTGCCGGAGTAACCGGGCCGTCGCGGGAACGGGGCCGATGCCCATCCGCGCGGGGTGGACGCCGGCCACCGCCCAACCGAGCGGTCGGACGTAGGCGCGCAGCCCCAGCTCCTCGGCGCGACCGCGGGTGGTCACCACGCACACAGCCGCGCCGTCGTTCTCCCCCGACGCGTTGCCGGCCGTCACCGTCGCGCCGGGGTCGACGCGGAGGCGGACGGGGCGCAGTGCGGCGAGGGACTCGGCCGTGACGCCTCGCCGGGGGTGTTCGTCGGTGTCGACGACGACGAGCTCTCCCTTCCGCTGAGGGACCTGCACCGGCACGATCTCCTCGTCGAACACCCCCGAGTCCTGGGCGGCGATCGCGCGCCGCTGGCTCTCGGCCGCCAGTTCGTCCTGCTCCGTCCGGGAGATGGAGTACTCCGCGCGGAGGTTCTCGGCGGTCTCGAGCATGCCGCCCGCCACCGGGTGGTCGCGGCCGCCGGAGGTCACCCGGCCACGAGCGATGCGGTCGATGAACTCGACCCGGTCGCTGCGGACCCCGCCGCGCAGACCCAGGGAGTAGAACTCACTGTTCGACATCGACTCCGCGCCACCGGCGATCACCACCTCGCTCACGCCGACGGCGACCTGCATCGCCGCGTTGAGCACGGCCTGCAGACCCGATCCGCAGCGGCGGTCGATCTGGATCCCCGGCGTGCTGATGTCGAGCCCGGCATCGAGTGCCGCCACCCGCCCGATCGCGGGCGCCTCACCGTTGGGGTAGCACTGGCCCAGGATCACGTCGTCGATGTCCGTCGTTCCGAGGCCGGTGCGGTCGACGAGTCCGGCTATCGCGACCGCGGCGAGGTCGGCGGCCTGCAGTGGCGCCAGGACACCGCCCCGGCGGCCCACCGCGGTCCGCACGGGTTCACAGATCACCACGTCGGCCAGCGCCTCGGCCATCCTGGATCCGGGCCCCGGCGCCTGTCGCCTCACTCGACCATCATCCGCACGGTCTCGGCCACGACCGCCGGCCGGTCGGAGCCCTCGACCTCGACGGTCACCAGACTGTTGAGTTGCACCCCCGACGACTTCCGCTGGAGCGACGTCAACTCGATCCCCGCACGGATCCGTGACCCGACCGGTACCGGGGCGGGGAACCGCACCTTGTCCACCCCGTAGTTGATCATCATGGCGAAGCCCCGGATCTCCATGACCTCGGCGCCGAGCACCGGCAACAGCGACAGGGTGAGGTACCCGTGCGCGATGGTGCGGCCGTACGGTCCCTCGGCCGCCCGCGCCGGGTCGACGTGGATCCACTGGTGGTCCCCGGTGGCCTCCGCGAACGCGTCGATGCGCTCCTGGGTGATCTCCATCCAGTCGCTGTACCCGACATGCCGGCCGAGCTCGGCCTCGAGCTGCTCCAGCCCCTCGAACACCTTCATGACAGTCCTCTCCTCATTCCAACCCGCCACGTGCCACCAGTTGCGATGCGATGACGTTGCGCTGGATCTCGTTGGTCCCCTCGCCCACGATCATGAGCGGGGCGTCGCGGAAGTACCGCTCGATGTCGTACTCCGTGGAGTACCCGTAGCCGCCGTGGATCCGGACGGCGTCGAGCGCGATCTCCATCCCCACCTCGGAGGCGAAGAGCTTGGCCATCCCCGCCTCCATGTCGCAGCGCTCGCCGGCGTCGGCCTTCTCGGCGGCGAACAGGGTGAGCTGGCGGGCGGCGGTGAGCTTGGTGGCCATGTCGGCCAGGTGATGCCCGACGGCCTGGTGCTTCCAGATGGGCTGTCCGAAGGATTCGCGTTGCTGCGCGTACGCGAGGGAGTCCTCGAGCGCCGCGGCCGCCACCCCGAGGGCGCGGCTGGCCACCTGGATCCGGCCGGTCTCCAGGCCCTTCATCATCTGCGCGAAGCCCCTTCCCGGTTCGCCGCCGAGGATCCGGGTCGCCGGGGTGCGGTACCCGTCGAAAGCGAGTTCGCACGTTTCGACTCCCTTGTATCCGAGTTTGGACAGATCCTTGGAGACCGTCAGTCCGGGACCGTGCTCGACCAGGACGATCGAGATGCCCTGGTGTCTGGGCGTCGCGGACGGATCGGTCTTGCACAGCAGCGCGATGAGGCCGGAGCGTCGCGCGTTGGAGATCCACGTCTTGGTGCCCGTGATCACGAGCTCCTCGCCCTGCGTCGTGGCGGTGGTGGTCATCGCCTGGAGATCGGATCCCCCGCCGGGCTCCGTCAGCGCCATGGTGGCCCGGATCTCACCGGTCGCCAACCGGGGAAGGTAGGTGGCCTTCTGCTCCTCGGTGCCGAACTCGGAGAGCAGTGTGGCGACCACGGTGTGCCCGCCCATGGCGCCGGCGAGCGACATCCACCCGCGGGCGAGTTCCTCGGTGACCCGCACGTAGCACGGCATCGAGACCGGCGTTCCCCCGAATTCCTCGGGGACCGCCAGGCCGTAGATGCCGATCGCCTTCATCTGCTCGATCCAGCGTTCGGGGTACTCGTTCGCGTGTTCCATCTCGCGCACGGACGGTTTGACCTCGCGATCGATGAACCGACGCACGGTCGCGACGAGGTAGGCCTCGTCATCGTTCAGGTCCGGCACCGCAGAACACCTCGTCGTCGTCGTCTCGATCCGCCGGTCAGGCGGGCTCCGGACCTCATCGTCGCAACGGACCGCCCAATAGTCAATAATGATGCGCATGGTTTTGTGTAGAGTGTGATCGGTCAGCCGTCGGCGCGCGGCCGCGCGACGCACGCCACCCGCGCCGGAAGGAGGCCGCGATGACCGAGAACCCCACCCCGCAGGGACCCGTCGTGGAGATCGGCGGCCCCTACTTCGACGAGCTCGAGGTGGGACAGGTCGTCGACACGGCCCCGGCGGTCACCCTGACCGACGGGCTGGCGGCCGCGCATCAGGCCGTCCTCGGTGACCGCCTGCGCCTGCCCCTGGACCGCCACCTGGCCCACGCGGTCACCGGCGCCGCGGTGGCGCACCCCGGGTTGGTGACCGACATCGCGATCGGCCAGTCCACCGTGGTGACCCACCGGGTCAAGGCCAACCTGTTCTATCGGGGCCTGCGCCTACTCGCCACTCCCCGGATCGGTGACACCCTCTCGACGCGGACCGAGGTGGTCGGTCTCAGGACCAACTCCCCCAGACCCGGTCGCGCGGCCACGGGGCTGGCAGCCCTCCGGATCACCACCACCGACCAGGACCGCCGGACCGTCCTGGACTTCCACCGCTGCGCGATGCTGCCGCTGTCGCCGGGTGTCGATCCCGGGTCCTGCGTCCACGACGACGACCTGTCGGCCATCGGCGGCGAACACCGGCAGCCGTGGGCGACGCCGCAGGGCTGGGACCTCGACGCCTACCGAGCCGCGCTCCCGCGCGGACTCACGCCGATCCCCGCGGCCGGCACCGTCCTGCGCGCCGGCGCCGACGTGGTGTCCGACGCGCCGGCGCTGGCGCGACTGACGATGAACATCGCGCAGACGCATCACGACGGCCGCGCCTCGGGCTCCGGTCGGTTGGTCTACGGCGGCCACACCATCGGGCTCGCGCTCTCGCAGGCCACGCGCGCCCTGCCGTCCATGCTCACGATGCTCGGGTGGCACTCGTGCGACCACGTGGGCCCGGTCCGCGAGGGCGACACCCTGAGCAGCGACATCGTGGTGGGCGCGGCGGTGGAGGCGGTAGGCGGTGGCACGGCGCTCGACCTCCGGTCGCTCGTCACCGCGCACCGGCAGGACGGCGACGCACCCGTCCTGGACTGGACCTACACCGTGCTCATGCCCTGAGCCGGGAGACGGGGATAATGGTTGTCATGAGTTCAGGCAGCGGCGGCGGTCGCCCGGGGGTCGGCAGGCCCAAGAAGACGGCCCTGCTCGTCGCCCAGCAGATCGTCGAGGACATCTCCCGCCGAGGGAACACCGTCGGCGACCGGCTGCCCCCCGAGCACCTCATGTTGGAGGAGTACGGGGTCGGCCGCGGCACCCTCCGGGAATCCTTGCGCTACCTGGAGCTCCAGGGCGTCATCATGCTCAAGCCCGGCCCGGGCGGCGGCCCCGTCGTGCAGCAGCCCGACGGTGGCACCCTCGCCGCCACCCTGAGCCTGCTCCTGCAGTTCGAGAACGCCCCGTTCTCGACGATCATGGAGGCCCGCGCCGCCCTCGAGCCGGGCATCGCGCGGCTGGCCACCACGCGGATCGACGACGCCGGTCTGGAACGACTCGCGGAGAACCTGCGTCAGACCCGGGACCGACTGGGCGACCCGGCGGTCTTCTCGGCGCACTCCGAGCGGTTCCACGAACTCATCGCCTGGAGCTCCGGCAACGCCCTTTTCGGGTATCTCTTCGACGCGCTGACGGGCCTCATCGCCGGCGCCTCGATGGGGATCAGCTACCCGAAGCGCCAGCGCGAGCTGACCTGCGACATCCACGGGGACATCTACGCCGCGATCGCCGATCGCGACGCGGACACCGCCTCCCGGCTCATGTCCGTGCACATCGACGAGCACACCACGTACCTCGAGAAGCGGTTCCACTCCGAGCTCGCCCAGCCGATCCGCTGGGACCTCGGCTGAGCGACCGGCACCGCGCGGCCCTGCGTGGCGCTGCGGCCCTCCGTGGCGCTGCGGCCCTCCGTGGCTCTGCGTGGCCTGCGGCCCGCTGGCCGCGTGCTCAGATGTGCCGCCCGCCCGTGATCTCCAGGACGGTGCCGGTCATGTAACTCGACATGTCGCTGGCGAGGAACAGCACCACCTGCGCGACCTCGCTCGGCTCGGCCGCGCGCCCCATGGGGATCTCGGCCAACTTCTCCTCCCAGACGTGCTCGGGCATGGCCAGCGTCATGGCTGTGCGGATGAGCCCCGGCTGGACCGCGTTGACGCGCACCCCCGCGAACGCCACCTCCTTGGCCGCCGCCTTGGTGAGCCCCACGATCCCGGCCTTGGCTGCGGAGTAGTTGGTCTGGCCGACGAGACCGACCTTGCCGGAGATCGACGAGATGTTGACGATCGCCCCTCCCCCGCGCGCGCGCATCCGGCCGGCGGCGGCGCGGGTGCCGTTCCACGTGCCCTTGAGGTGGATGGCGATGATGTCGTCGAACTGCTGCTCGGTCATCTTGCGCATGGTCGCGTCACGGGTGACGCCGGCGTTGTTGACGAACACCCCGAGCGGCCCGAACGCCTCCTCGGCGACGTCGATCATCGCCTCGACCGCCGCCCCGTCCCGGACGTCGCAGTGGACGTAGCGCGCGGTGTCCTGCCCGCCCAGGTCGGCGACGGCCGCGGCGCCCGCCTCGTCGTCTATGTCACCGATCACCACCCGCGCGCCCTGGTCGATGAACGTCCGGGCGATCTCCAACCCGATGCCGCGCGCGGCCCCGGTGACGACTGCGGTCTTACCCTCGAGCAGGCCCATGGTGTGTGTCCTCGTGTCGTGTGTCGTGGTCAGTGGTGTTCCCGAGCGCTCCGTCACCCCGGAACTCCGCCAGGATCGCGTCGGTGTGCTGCCCCAGTGCGGGAACGGGCCCCATGGGCAGCTCTACATCGGTGAAGGTCATCGGCGGGAGCAGGCCGCGGACCGGGCCCGCGGGCGTCTCGACGTCCCGCCACCGATCCCGCGCCGCGAGTTGCGGGTGGTCGACCAGCCCGGCGACGTCATTGAGCCGCCCCGCCGGGACGCCGAACTCGTCGAGCCGGTCGGCCAGCTGCACCGAGCCGTACCCCATGGTCAGGGAGCCGATCAGCGCGTCCACCTCGGCCCTCCGGGCGACGCGGGCGATGTTGGTGGCGTACCTCTCGTCGTCGACCAACTCCGGCCGCCCCAACACATCGCGCACCAGCGCGGCCCACCCCCGGTCGTTCTGGACGCCGATCAACACCTGCCCGTCGCGGGTCGGGAACGCGTCGTACGGGCAGATCGACGCGTGGGACAGTCCCATCCGCTCGACCTGTCTCCCCGCATACATCCGGGTGTACATGGGGTGGCCCATCCACTCGGCGGTGGCCTCGAACATGGACACCTCGACGGTGGCCCCGCGCCCGGTCCGTTCCCGCCGGAAGAGCGCCGACTGGATCGCCGACAGGGCGTACATCCCGGTCGCGATGTCGGACACCGGGACCCCGGTCTTGGTGGCGGCCTCGGGGGTGCCGGTGATCGAGCACAGCCCGGACTCGGCCTGCACGAGCATGTCGTAGGCCTTGCGACCGGTGTACGGGCCGGTGTCGCCGTAGCCGGAGATGGTGACGACGACGAGGTCGTCCCGCCGCTCGCGCAGTGCGGTCGCCCCGAGTCCCAATCGGTCCATCGCCCCGGGGGCCAGATTGCTGATCACCACATCCGCCCGGTCGGCCAGGGCCAACGCGGTCTGCCTGCCGCCCGGCGAGGCGAGGTCGAGTTCGATCGACTCCTTCCCCCGGTTGAGCCAGACGAAGTGGGAGGCCTGCCCGTGGACGGTGGCGTCGTAGGCCCTGGCGAAGTCACCCTCCCCCGGGCGCTCGATCTTGATGACGCGCGCGCCGAGGTCGGCCAGGTGCCGGGTCGCCAGCGGGGCGGCCACGGCCTGCTCCACGGCGATCACCGTGATGCCCTCGAGCGGGAGCGGCTCGCCGGTGGGCGTTCCGCGCGTCGGGTCGTCATCGGGCACCCGCGTCCCGCTGCGCACCCTTCACGAGGCCACCGCCGATGATGAGGCGCTGGATCTCACTCGTGCCCTCGTACAGGCGGAGCAGGCGGACGTCACGGTAGATCCGCTCCACCGCCACGCCCCGCATGTAGCCCGTGCCGCCGTGGATCTGGACCGCCTTGTCCGCGACATCGGCGACCATCTCGGTGCAGTACAGCTTGGCCACCGAGGGGGCGATCCGTCGGTCCTCGCCGGAGACGTACTTGGCGGCGGCCTCGCGGACGAGGGCACGGCCCGCCATGACGCCGGTCTGCTGGTCGGCGAGCATCCCCTGGACCAACTGGAATCCGCCGATGGCCTCGCCACCCTGGGTGGTGGTCGCCGCGAAGGCGAGCGACTCGTCGAGCGCCCGCTGCGCCGATCCCACGGCGACGGCGGCGATATGGATGCGGCCGCGGGCCAAGGAGGTCATCGCCGCGCGGTATCCGGCCTCCTCGTCGCCACCCACCAGGGCGGTGGCGGGCACGCGCACGCCGCGGAAGCCCACCTCGGCGGTCCACGCGCCCTCCTGCCCCATCTTCTTGTCCCTGGGGCCGACACTCACGCCCGGGGCGTCCGCAGGGACGAGGAACACGGCGATCCCCGTCCCGCTGTGGTCGGCGGGACGGGTACGTGCGAACACGATGAACAGATCCGCCAGCGGGGCGTTGGTGATGAAGCGCTTGGTGCCGTCGATGATCCAGTCACCGCCCTCACCGCCCTCACTGCCCGCACCGCCGTCCCGCACGGCCTTCGTGGCCAGTCCGGCGGGGTTCGAGCCGGCGCCGTCCTCGGTCAGGGCGAAGGAGGCGATGACGTCGCCGGAGGCGATCCGCTCGAGCCATTCGGCCTTCTGGGCATCGGTGCCGAAGTTCACGAGGACCTGCCCGGCGATCCCGTTGTTGGTCCCGAACAGCGACCTCATGGCCAGTGTCGTGTAGCCGAACTCCATCGCCAGTTCGACATCCTGGGTCAGGTCGAGGCCCAACCCACCCCACCGTTGCGGGATCGCGTAGCCGAACAGGCCCATGTCAGCCAGGTCTGCACGGATGTCGTCCGGGACCGCGTCGGTGTCGGCGATCTCCCGCTCGCGGGGAACGACCACCGAACGGATGTACTCACGCGTGGTCGCGAGGATGTCCGCGAAGTCCTCCGCGTCGACTTCCGTGTCGCTCTCCGTGTCTGTGTCGACCACGGGGGTCGCGCTGCTCGGCTGCTCGCTCATGGTCTCGCCCCTGTCCGCCGGCGATGGGTGTCGCGGAACACAATCCACGCTGTATGCTTCAAACTATTATCAGGATTTGCACTGCGGGGCAACCGGCCCGCCGCACCACCGGGAGCCGTTGATGACAGAGCCCTCCGCGTCCCGACCGCTGGACGGGATCCGCGTCGTCGAACTCTCGAGCTTCGTCGCCTCACCCTTGTGCGGACTCACGTTGGCGCAGCTCGGCGCCGAGGTCATCCGGGTCGATCCGGTGGGTGGCGCGGCGGACGTGAACCGGTGGCCCCTGGCGCCCGACGGGACGTCGATCTACTGGACCGGGCTCAACCGGGGCAAGGCCTCGGTCACTCTCGATCTGCGCTCCGACGACGGCCGGCGAGCGTTCCGCGAGCTCGTCACCGCGCCCGGCGAGGGTGGGGGGATCCTCGTGACGAACTCGGGCGGGCGGTCGTGGATGAGTCACGACGTCCTGGCCGCCGACCGCGAGGACGTCATCACCCTCGAACTGCTCGGCCGCCGCGACGGCCGGCCCGGGGTGGACTACACGGTCAACGCCGCCCTCGGTTTCCCCGCCATCACCGGCCCCGGCTCGGGCCGCGTCGTCAACCACGCCCTGCCGGCCTGGGACGTGGCCGCCGGACTGCACGCGGCGCTGGCCGTGGTGGCCGCCGTCCGCGAACGTGAGCGGACCGGCCGCGGGCGGCGGATCGTCCTGCCCCTCGACGACGTCGCCCTGGCCACCGCCGGGACGCTCGGATACCTCACCGAACCACAGCTCGACGGGTCGTCGCGGCCTGCCGTGGGCAATCACGTCTACGGGACCTTCGGCACGGACTTCACCACCTGCGACGGAGGTCGGTTCATGATCGTCGCCCTGACCACCCGGCACTTCCACGACCTGGCCCGCCTCACGGGCACCCGGGAGGCCGTCGACGCGCTCGAGACCGCGGCCGGCGCCGACTTCACCGAAGAGGCCGACCGCTACTCCTATCGCGAGGTCCTCGCCGCGCTGTTCGCCCGCTGGTTCTCCGCCCACACCACCGACGAGGTCGCGCGGGCCCTGGACGACTCGGTGGTTCTGCACGAGCGCTACCGCACGTTCGCCGAGGTCGTCTCAGAGGGCGAACTCGAGGCCAACCCCCTCTTCTCCCGCCTCGACCAACCCGGCATCGGCCCCTATCTGGCCGCCGCGCACCCCGCGACGTTCGACGGGGACCACCTCGCCACGGGCCCGGCGCCCTCCCTCGGCGCGGACAACGACCGACTCACACCGGGAGGACGATCCGGATGACCCACAAACCCACCGCCCGCGAGGACGTTCCCGTCTACCTCACGGAGGAGCGCCTCGCGATCCGGGACCTCGCACGCGACTTCACCGCCAGAGAGGTCCTCCCGGTCGCGAACCGCCTGGACCCGGAGAAAGGCGACATCCCGGACGAGCTACGGCAGAAGATGGCCGACATGGGATTCTTCGGGATCATGATCGACGAGGAGCACGGCGGCCTGGGACTGGGCGTCTTCGAGTACTGCCTGGTCGCCGAAGAGCTGGCCCGCGGGTGGCTGTCGGTGTCCGGTCTGCTCGCGCGGGGAAACGGCATGGGCGGCGGCTTCACCGCCGAGCAGCAGGCCCGCCTGCTCCCCCGCGTCGCCCGCGGCGAATGGCTGGGCGCGTACGCGCTCTCGGAGGCCGAGGCGGGGTCCGACGTCGCCAACATCTCGTGCCGCGCCGTCCGCGACGGCGACGCCTGGGTGATCAACGGGACCAAGATGTGGTGCACCTACGCAGACCAGGCCGACTACCTCGTCCTGTTCGCCCGCACCGATCCGGACCGCGACCCGGACAAGCCGCACCGGGGCATCTCGACCTTCCTGGTGGAGAAGGAGCGCGGCTCCTTCCCCTCCGGCATCAGCGGCAACCCGGTCCGCAAGATCGGTTACTTCGGCTGGCAGACCTGGGAGTTGTCCTTCGACGACGTCCGGATCCCCGCGTCGTCGCTGCTCGGCGAGGAGGGCAGGGGCTTCTACATGGCCGTCTCCGGTCTCGAGGTGGGCCGAGCGCACACCGCGGCCCGCGCGATCGGACTCGCCCGCGCCGCACTGGAGGACTCGATCGCGTACGTCGCCACCCGGGAGCAGTTCGGTCAGCCGATCGGCCAGTTCCAGTACCTGCGCTTCGAGATCGCCAAGATGGCCGCGGACATCGAGGCCGCGCGTCAGCTCATGTACTCGGTGGCCACCGCGATCGACTCGGGACGGCGGTGTTCGCTCGAGGCCGCCATGTGCAAGCTCGTGGCGACCGAGATGGCCGAGCGGGTCACGTCGCAGGGCGTCCAGATCCACGGGGGTGCCGGTTACACCACCGACTTCCAGGTGGAACGGCACTGGCGCGACGCCCGCCTCACCAGGATCTTCGAGGGCACCAGCGAGATCCAGATGCGGATCATCTCGGACGAGCTCCTCGGCCGCTGAACGCTGCGTACAGTCGGCCCCATGAGAGCTGCGGTGTGCGTCGAGACCGGGTCCCCGTTGGTGATCGAGGACATCCCGATCCCGGAACCGCGCGCCGGCGAGGTCCTGGTCCACAACCACGCCTGCGGGGTCTGCCACACGGACCTGCACGTGATGAAGGGCGAGGTCGGGTTCCCGCTGCCGGGAGTCCTGGGCCACGAGATCTCCGGTGTCGTCGCCGAGGTCGGCGCCGGGGTCACCCACGTCCGGCCCGGCGACCGGGTGGTCGGCTCCTTCATCATGCCGTGCGGGTCGTGCGAGAACTGCGCCCGTGGCATGGAGGACATCTGCTCCACGTTCTTCGAGTACAACCGCCTGCGCGGCACCCTGTACGACGGCGAGACGCGCCTGCACCGGGCCTCCGGCGAACCGTTGTCCATGTACTCGATGGGCGGGCTGGCCGAGTACAGCGTCACGCCCGCCACCGCGGTGTTCGCCCTCCCCGAGCAGCTCGACCTCACCGATTCCGCCATCCTCGGCTGCTCGATGTTCACCGCCTACGGCGCGGTCCGCAACGTGGGCGACGTCCGGACCGGGGAATCCGTCGCGGTGGTGGCGGTCGGTGGGGTCGGCCAGAACATCGTCCAGTTGTCGGCGGTCAGCGGCGCGGAGTCGGTCATCGCGATCGACGTGGACGACGACAAGCTCGCCCTCGCCCGCCGCATGGGTGCCACCCACACCGTCAATTCGCGAGAGGTCGACGCGACCGAAGCGGTCATGGAGATCACCGGCGGACGCGGGGTGGACGTCGCCTTCGAGGCGCTGGGGTCGGCGGCCACCACCCGGCAGGCGACCGACATCGCCCGCGAGGGCGGACGGGTCGTGGTCGTGGGCATCCCTCCCGCGGGCACCGCGCTCGACGTGGACCTCGCCCGCATCGTGCGTCGCAAGATCCAGATCAAGGGCTCCTACGGCGCGCGCGCCCGGCAGGACGTGCCGGCGCTCATCCGACTGCTGGCCGCCGGGAAGCTCGACCTGGGCGGCATGATCTCCCGCCGGGTGCCGCTGACCGAGGCACCGGAGACCTACGAGGCCCTCGACCGTGGCGAGGTGCTCGGCCGAGCGGTCGTCCTCACCGGGCAATAGCCACCGAACACCGCGACCCCCGGCCTCCGTGAGGGAGGTCGGGGGTCGCGGCAGGTGATCCGGCTCGGATCAGAGCAGTTCGATGATGGTGGCGTTGGCCTGGCCGCCGCCCTCACACATCGTCTGCAGGCCGTACTTGATGCCCTCGTTCTTCATGTGATGGACGAGGTCGGCGAAGATCCGGGCGCCGGAGCCACCGAGCGGGTGCCCGAGGGCGATGGCGCCGCCGTTCGGGTTGAGCTTCGCCGGGTCCGCCCCGGTCTCGGCCAGCCACGCCATCGGCACGGACGCGAACGCCTCGTTGACCTCGTACACACCGATGTCGTCGATGGACAGTCCGGACTTGGCCAGCGCCTTGGCGGTGGCGGGGATCGGCGCGGTGAGCATGATGACCGGATCGTCACCGGCGAGCGTGGCGGTGTGCACCCGCGCGATCGGGGTGCACCCGTACTTGGCGGCCGCCTCCTCGCTCATCACGAGGATCGCCGCGGCGCCGTCCGAGATCTGCGAGGCGTTGCCGGCGTGGATGACGCCGTCTTCCTTGAAAGGCGTCTTCAGCCCGGCCAGCCCCTCGACGGTGCTGCCGCGGCGGATGCCCTGGTCG
This sequence comes from Dietzia sp. IBK-p2-15D, assembly GCF_057773105.1. Classification (NCBI taxonomy): domain Bacteria; kingdom Bacillati; phylum Actinomycetota; class Actinomycetes; order Mycobacteriales; family Dietziaceae; genus Dietzia; species Dietzia sp. IBK-p2-15D. Next base: position 17,537 of record NZ_JBYMTK010000004.1, on the reverse strand, counting down.
GTGTCGAAGACACCGTCCGGGGTGGTCACCGGCACGATGTGCCCGGCGAAGAACCCGGCGTCCTGCGCGGCGGCGGCCTTCTCGTGGGACGCCACGGCGAACTCGTCGAGCTGCGTGCGGTCAAAACCCCACCGCTCGGCGATCATCTCGGCACCGACGCCCTGGTTGGGGGCCGTGCCGTCGTAGCGGTCGAGGAACGCCTGACCGTAGGGGAACGACTCGGAGGAGACGTGCGAGCCCATCGGTACCCGCGTCATCGACTCGACGCCGCCGGCCACCACCACGTCGTGGAAGCCTGCCTCCACCACGGCCACCGCGAAACTCAGCGCCTGCTGCGACGAGCCACACTGCCGGTCGATCGTCACGCCGTTGACCGTCTCCGGCCATCCCGCGGACAGGGCGGCGGTCCGGGCGATGTCCCCGGCCTGCTCGCCGGCCTGGGTGACGCAACCCCAGATGACGTCCTCGACGATCGATCCGTCGATCCCGGCGCGCTCGGCCAGCGCCTTGAGAACGGTCCCCGACAGATCGGCGGGATGCACCCCGGCCAGTCCACCCTTGCGCTTGCCCACCGCGCTGCGCACGGCCTCCACGATCACTGCACCCATGTGCGTGTTCCTCTCTTGAACGGTGAGAATCCGGTCCGGGAAGACCGGGTGTTGTCAGTGTTGCGCATCACGCTCAGCCGACGTACGGCGGAGTGCGCTTGAGCTCTCCCCGCGCGATGGTGCGACGGTGGACGGCGTCCGGTCCGTCGACGATCCGCAGCGCGCGCGCCCAGGCGTAGAAGTACGCGAGCGGGGTGTCGCCGGACACGCCGGCGCCGCCGAAGATCTCGATGGCCCGGTCGATCACGGCACAGGCGACCTGCGGGGCGATCACCTTGATGGCGGAGATCTCGAACCGCGCCTCCTTGGCGCCGACGGTGTCGATCATCCACGCGCAGTGCTGCACCTGCAGCCGCGCCTGGTCGATCTCGATGCGCGAATTGGCGATGTGCTCCTGCACCACGCCCTGGCTCGCCAGCGACCCACCGAACGCGTTCCGGGACTTGGCGCGGTCGACCATCAGGGCCAGCGCCCGCTCGGCCATGCCGATGGCGCGCATCGCGTGGTGGATGCGGCCCGGCCCAAGACGGGCCTGGGCGATCGCGAACCCGGCGCCCTCCTCGCCGAGGAGGTTCGACACGGGCACGCGGACGTTGTCGAAGACGATCTCGCAGTGCCCGTGCTGGTCCTGGTACCCGAACAGCGGCAGGTTGCGCTCGATGGTCAGGCCCGGGGTGTCGCGGGGCACGAGGACCATCGACTGCTGGCGGTGGGTCTCGGCGGACTCGTCGGTCTTGCCCATGACGATGAGGATCTCGCAGCGGGTGTCGGCGATCCCGGTGATCCACCACTTCCGGCCGTTGATCACGTACTCGTCGCCCTCGCGACGGATCACGGTCTGGATGTTGGTGGCATCCGAGGAAGCGACGTCGGGCTCGGTCATGGCGTACGCCGAGCGGATCCTGCCCTCCTTGAGCGGCTCGAGATACTTGGCCTTCTGATCGTCGGTGCCGAACAGATGGAAGGTCTCCATGTTCCCGGTATCGGGCGCCTGCGAGTTGATCGCCTCCGGGGCGATGACGGGCGACCAGCCCGTGATCTCCGAGACGGCGGCGAACTCGAGGTTGGAGATCCCGGACCACTCGGGCAGGAAGAGGTTCCACAGCCCACGGCGCCGGGCCTCGGCCTTGAGGTCCTCCATGACCGGCGGGTAGGCGTTGTCCCCGTGCTCACGCAGGTACTCGGCCCAGACGGGCTCGGCGGGGAAGACGTGCTCCCGCATGAACTCCCACATGTTCTCCTGCAGCTCGATGCTGCGCTGACTGTGAGCGAATTCCATGTCTTTACTCCTGTAGAAGCGTGCCGCGGCGGCCCGCCGCGGGCGGGATGAGTGAAGTGGTGCCTGCGTCCGTGCTGAGTTGGTTCAGTGCAGAGTTGGTTCAGTGCAGAGTCATTCCACCGTCGACCACGAGCGTGGTCCCGGTGATGAACGACGATGCGTCGGAGGCGAGGAAGAGCAGCGCGGAGTCGAGCTCGGGCTGGAGCCCCAGTCGGCCGAAGATGGTACTGCCGGTGATGTCCGCGAGCATCTTCTCCGGGATCTCGTCGGTCATCTCGGAGGCGAAGTAGCCGGGGGCCAGCGCGTTGACGCGGATACCGCGGCGGCTGCCCCACTGCGCGGCGAGGTCGCGGGTCAGCCCGAGCACGGCCGCCTTGGTCGCCGAGTAGGCGGCCTGCGGTGCGAAGCCGGCGGTCAGGCCCAGGACGCTCGCGACGTTGACGATGCTCGCGCCCGGCTCCATGACGGCCGCGCACTCCTTGGCCGCCCAGTAGGCGCCGTTCAGGTTGACGTCCACCACCCCGCGGAACTGCTCGGGGGTCTCCTTGAGCGCGGGCACGGCGGTCCCGATGCCGGCGTTGTTGACCAGCACGTCGATGCGCCCGTGGGCCTCCATCGTGTCGCGGACCATCGCCGCGCACGCCTCGGGGTCGGCGACGTCGCACGCCACGGTCGAGGCGGTGCCGCCGGCGGCACGCAGTTCCTCGGCGAGGGCGTCGAGCCGCTCGCGGCGCCGGGCCGCCAGGACGACCGTGGCACCGGCCGAGGACAGGGCCCGCGCGAAGCCGGCCCCGAGCCCGGACGACGAACCCGTGATCACCACGACGCGGCCATCCAGCCGGAAGCGGTCGAGCACGGGCACCGCCGCCTGCGGACCCGTCCTTGGATCGACCGGGGTGGGCGCTGCGGACGAGGACTCAGCCATCAGTTGGTCACCTTCCTGGAGTCGAGGATCGAGTGGCCGTGGTCGACCAGCTCACGGATCTGCGGGCCGATGTCACCGAAGTCCTGACCCGCCATGTCACCGGCCTCGGAGCGCGTCGCCACGCCCTGGGCGATCGCCGCGAACTTGAACGTCGCGAACGCCAGGTACCACGGCATGTGGGACGGATCGGTGCCGGTGGCCGCGCAGTACCGGTCGAGCAGCCGCTGCGGGCCGGGCCAGCCCGGTTCGGTGGTGATGCTGGGGATGAGCGGCACCGTCGGCCCATCCGGGTCACCCCAGTACAGAACCGTCTGCGCGAGGTCGGCGACCGGATCGCCGAGGGTGGACAGCTCCCAGTCGAGGATCGCCTTGATGCGGCCCGGGTCGTCGGGGTCGACGACGTAGTTGTCGAGCCGGTAGTCACCGTGGATGATCCGCGACGACGGCGAGGTGGGCATGCTCTGACCGAGACGGGCGGCCAGGTCGGGCAACCGGTCGGCTCGAACGGAGTCGGACGCCTTCTCGGATTGCCCGAGCCAGCGCCGCAACTGCCGCTCCAGATAGCCGTCCGGGCGGCCGAGATCCCCCAGGCCGACCGCGTTCTGGTCCACGGCGTGAAGCGCGACCAGCGCGTCGATCTGGGCGTCCGCCATGGCCGCCTTGTCGTCGTCGGACTCGGCGAAGCCCGCCGGCAACGCGTCACGGATGACGTGGCCGACCACCTTCTCCATCACGTAGTACGGCACGCCCAGGTCCTCACCGGTGGTCTCGTTGAGCACCACCTTCGCGACCGGCACGTCCGTGTCCGCCAACCCGAGCTGGATCCGCGCCTCGCGGCCCATGTCGTGCGCGCTGGGCAGCAGCTCGCCCGTCGGCGGTCGCCGCAGGATCAGCTCCCCCGCGTCGGAGCGGAGCGTGAACGTGAGGTTGGACTTGCCACCGGCGATGAGGTCGGCGTCGAAGTCCGCCCAGGCCTGGTCACCGGTGGCCTCGGCGATCTTCGGCCCCACGACGTCGGGGCGGAGCAACAGGTCGACGGACAGTCCCGTGGACTCGGACGATGAAGTGGTCATGGCGTGGATCCTCGCGGTTGATGGGCGACCGGGCGGGCGGTTCGGGTGGATCAGTTGTGGCCGACGCTCAGTTGTGGCCGACACGGTGCAGGTCGTGACCCCGGGTCTCCTTCATGAAGGCGGTCGCGACCATCGTCGCCACGCAGAGGGCGATGATGTAGGCGCTGATCATCCAGTACAGATCCCACTCGATGAACTGGGCGTTGAGGTACGGCGCACTGCCGCCGAACACCGCGACGGACAGGGAGTACGCGAACCCGATGCCCGCCGTGCGCATCTTGGTGGGGAACGCCTCCGACATGAAGGAGGACAGGATCGAGCCGGCGGCCGCGACCAGGGTCATGGCGACGAGCGAGGCGAGGAACAGCGTCCACGGGCGGTCGTCGATCATCCCCATGAGCATCGGCGTGGTGATGATCGTGCCGATGGCGAAGATGAAGATGACCGGGCGACGGCCGATGTGGTCCGAGAGCAGACCCCACAGCGGGAGGGTGCACAGGGCGATGAGCTGGCTGCCGAAGATCGCCCAGAACGCGGCCTCCGAGTCCATGTCACGCTGCGTGATGGCGAACGTCGAGGCGTACGAGCTCCAGGTGTAGTGCGCGACGGTGATGCCGGAGACCATGGCCACGACCAGCGCGATGGCGCCGGCGAGCTTGCGTCGCGAGAACGCGGCGACCGGCGAGGTCGGGTCGGCGGCGGCGGCCGCGGCGGCCTTGTCGAAGACGTCGGACTCCTCCATGCCGGACCGCAGGTGCAGCACGAACAGGGCGAACACGGCGCCGAGCAGGAACGGCACGCGCCAGCCCCACTCGCCGACGGCGGACTCGGAGAGCACGGCGGTGATGCCGCCGCCGATGCCGTAGGCGATCACGGTGCCGCCCATGATGGCGACGAACACGAGGCTGCCCCACATACCGCGACGGTGCGGCGGCGCGATCTCGGCGACGTAGCTGTAGGCGGTGGCCGACTCGCCACCGTGGGCGAAGCCCTGGATCATGCGGCACAGGAGCAGCAGCGCCGAGGCGAAGATCCCGAGCGTCTCGTAGCTCGGGAGCAGGCCGATGAGCAGGCTGGCGCCGGCCATCATGAGCATGGTGGTGATGAGGACGAACTTGCGTCCGCGCACGTCCGCGATCCGGCCGAAGACGATCCCGCCCAGCGGGCGCATGAGGAACCCGACCGCGAAGACGGCGAACGTGGCCAGCAGCGCCGAGACCGGGTTCTCGTTGTTGAACATCACCGCGGCGATGTACGGGGCGAAGACCGCATAGGCCGTCCACTCGTACCACTCGAACAGCTGCCCGGTGGTACTGGCGGCCAACGAGCGGACGCTGCCGCGGTTCGCCTTGTCGGACTGGTGTGGGGCTGCGGTGTCGGCAGTGGCGGCGGTGGCGGCGGTGGCGCCGGCCCGCCCGCGGTCGTCGGGGTCGATGGTGGCCTCGGCCATGTCAGTTCCCTTCGGTGGGAGTGGAGGAGTGGGAGGGGGTGTGTTCGTCGCGGAGTTCGCGACGGCGGATCTTTCCGGTCTGGGTCTTGGGGAGCTCGCCGACGACGTGGACCTCGCCCGGCCGCTTGTAGGCGGCGAGCCGCTCCGAGGCGAACGCGATCAGCTCGTCCTCGGTCGCCGTCCGCCCGGCCCTGAGCGAGACGAACGCGACGACCTTCTCGCCGCGGTACTCGTCCGGCAGTCCCACGACGGCGGCCTCGAACACCGCGTCGTGCTCGTACAGGGCGTCCTCGACCTCCCGCGGCCAGACCTTGTAACCGGAGGCGTTGATCTGATCCTTGAGGCGGTCCACGAGGTACACCCAGCCGTCGCCGTCCATGACGGCGACATCGCCGGTGTGCAGCCGGCCGCCGGGCATGGTCGAGGCCGTGGCGGCCTCGTTGCGCCAGTAGCCGGACACGATCTGCGGTCCCGACAGGACGAGCTCGCCCTGTTCGCCCGGGGCGACCGGCTGGTCGTCGACGCCGACGACCTCCGCGCCGATCCCCGGCAGCGGCACTCCGATGGACAGGGTGCCGCTGGTCTCGTCGACCGGCGCCCGCAGCCCGGGCGGCACCGCGATGACCCCGGAGGTCGTCTCGGTCATGCCGTATCCGTTGTGGATGTAGTGGCCGAACCGCTCCGCGAAGCGCTCGACCGTCGAGGGCGGGATGGGTGCGCCCCCGCTGTACAGGGTCTTGACCGACGCGAAGTGCTCCGGTCCCGCCTCGTCGAGGCGCATGAGCGCGTTGTAGGCGGTGATGGAGCCGATGGTGAAGGTGACCCCGTGTTCGCGGAACGCGTCCAGCATGACACCGGGCCGGAAACGCCCGGCGAAGACGAGGGTGGAGTCGGTGACCAGCGCGACGGTGGCGTTGATGACCGCGCCGGTGATGTGGAACAGCGGGGCGATCGCCAGCACCACGTCGCCCGGCACCAGACCGACGAAGTCGGCGAAGCTCCGCGCGACCGCGATGACGTTGCCATGCGAGTTCATCGCCCCCTTGGGCGGCCCGGTGGTTCCCGAGGTGTAGGTGAGAAGCGCGAGGTCGTCGGGGGTGACCTCCGCCGGCTCCGGCGTGCGGCCCTCGAACTCGCGGATCAGGGAGACCAGGTCGCCGTCCGGCGAAGGCTCGACCTGCTGGTCGTCGCCGAACGCGCGGGGGTCGTTCCGGGTCTGCAGGTCCCGCTCGCTCGTACTGACGACCCATGCGACGTTCGTACCGCTCACGGCGTCGCGGATCGCCGTGGCGTCCCGGTCGGTGGCGATGATCCCCACGGCACCGGAGTCCTCCACGGGCAACCGGAGTTCCCGGCCGAAGTACATCGGGTTGAGCACCACGGCGGCGGCGCCGATCTTCCACAGCGCCAGCATCGCCAGCGCGTACTGCGGGATGTTCTGCAGGTGGATGCCGACGCGGTCACCGGGCGCCACCCCGCGGACCTGCAGTGCGGTGGCGAGCGCATCCGCCATCGCGTCGACCTCGCGGGCCGACAGCGTGGTGTCGAAGTAGGCGACGGCCGCCCTGTCCGGCGAGGAGTCGACACGCTCACGCCAGGCGTCCACGAGCGTCGACCGCCGCGTCACGAGGCTCTCGTCGAGACCCGGTGGGTACAGCGTCCGCCACGGCCGCGGGGCTTCCTGGCTCATCCTCGCTCCTCTCGTTCACGATCCTTGTGCGATCCACCGACCGATCGATCGCTCGGTGTGCCATAGTGTTACCCACACCACAACCGGTGTCAAGCGAAGGGTGGCTAGTGTTGTGACGATGAGTGAGGAGACCGCGACGTTGGAGGCCGCGTCGTTGGAGGCCGCGACGTTGGCGCAGTGGCGCGAGTTCGGCACCGACGAACTCTCCCCTCCGCTCCGCGCGGCCCTGCAAGTCTTCGCCCGGCACGGTTATCACGGTGCCTCGATCCGGTCGATCGCCGAGGCCGCCGGACTGTCCGTGCCGGGCCTCTACCATCACTACCGATCGAAGCAGGCCATCCTCGCAGCGGTCGTCGACCAGGCCATGGCGGAGATGCTCACGCACACTCAGGCCGCGGCCGACGACGCCGGCGACCGCACCGTCACCAGGTTCGAGAACATCGTGGAGTGCCTCGCCCGCTTCCACATGGCACGGCGCGACCACGCGTTCGTGGCGTCCACCGAGATGCGCAGCATGGACCCGGACGTGCGCGCACGCCACATCGCGCAGCGCGATGCGCAGCAGAAGATGCTCGAGGACGCCATCCGCGCCGGTGTCGACTCCGGGGAGTTCTCCTGCGCCCACCCCGAGGACGCGGCCCGCGCCATCGCCTCACTGTGTGTGTCGATCGCGTCCTGGTACCGGCCCGACGGGCCGCTGTCGGCCGACGACGTCGTCGCCCGCCACCTCGAGTTCGCCCGCGGGATGGTCGGCGCGGCACGCGGCTGAGATCGACCGCGCCGCACGCGGCTGAGGTCGACCGCGCCGCACGCGGCTGAGACCCACCCGGTCAGCGTCTGCGCTGCCCCCGACCCACCGGCTTCGGCGCACGTTCGGCGCGGGCCTTCGCCTTGGCGGCGGCCTTCTCCTTCGCGGTCCGCTTCTCGCGCGGGGGCTCGCCCGCTCCGCGCGAGGTGCCCGCCCTGCGACCCCGCACGATCCCCACGAACTCGTCGATCAACTCATCGGTCTCCCTCGCGGGCGACCAGGCGATGCCCATCCGGGTCGCGGGGACCCCGTCGACGGGCCGCGCGACCACGTCGCGCCGACTCAGCGCTCTCGCGTACGGCGCCGGCAGGACGAGCAACCCCACGCCGGCGGCGACGAGGTCCACCGCGGCGGACACCTCCTCGGGCGTCGCCGTGATGGGGTCCACCGGCTCGAGCCACCGCTCCCCCTCGAGGTCGGCGATCCCCAGCGAGTCGAAGGCGGCGAGTTCGTGGTCCTTCTCGGCGAGAACGGCCATCGTCTCGGTGTACAGCGGGACCCGGAGCAGGCCGGCCGGCGCCGAGCGCGGTGCATCGTCGGGCTCGCGGAGGAAGATCACGTCGAAGCCGTCGTCGCCGGAGGAGTCCGCGAGCTGCGCGCGCGGGTCACCGGCGCGCCGGGCCGAGATCGGCACGCGCGGATTGCGCTCGCGCCACCGCGCGAGCCACTTGTCCGGCTGTACACCGGGGACGTAGCCGACACGAAGACAGGCGTCGGTGCCCGCATTCTCGTCGGTCATCGACCCCCGCCTGTCGTCGTCTCGGTCCGGTCTCAGCCCAGGATCTTCCAGTCCTCGAGCCCCTCGTACAGCGGCTTCGACGCGGCCAGCGCGGACACGCGCTCACGCAGGGCGGTGACGTCGGCGCCCGTGCCCGCGGCCAACGCGGTGCCGATGATGTCCGCGACCTCACGGAAGTCCTCGGCTTCGAACCCGCGGGTGGCCAGGGCGGGCGTGCCGATGCGCAGGCCGGAGGTCACCATCGGCGGACGCGGGTCGAACGGCACCGCGTTGCGGTTCACCGTGATCCCGACCTCGTGGAGGAGGTCCTCCGCCTGCTGGCCGTCGAGCTCGGAGTCACGCAGGTCCACCAGGACGAGGTGCACGTCCGTGCCGCCGGTGAGGACGGAGACGCCGGCGTCCCGGCAATCCTGGGCGGTGAGCCGCTCGGCGAGGATCTGGGCACCCTCGATCGTGCGCTGCTGACGCTCGCGGAACTGCTCCGTGCCGGCGATCTTCATCGCGGTGGCCTTGGCGGCGATCGCGTGCATGAGCGGTCCGCCCTGCTGGCCCGGGAACACCGACGAGTTGAGCTTCTTGAACAGCTCGAGGTCGTTGGTGAGGATCATGCCGGAGCGCGGCCCGCCGAGCGTCTTGTGGACGGTCGTGGAGGCGACGTCGGCGTGCGGGACGGGGCTCGGGTGCAGGCCGGCGGCCACGAGGCCGGCGAAGTGAGCCATGTCCACCCACAGCTTGGCGCCGACCTCGTCGGCGATCTCGCGGAACTTCGCGAAATCCAGGGTCCGCGGGTAGGCCGACCAGCCGGCGATGATGACATCCGGCTTCTCCGCCAGCGCCATCGCCCGGACGGTGTCCATGTTGACCTGCATGGTCTCCGGATCCACCTCGTAGGCGGCGACCTCGTAGAGCTGGCCGGAGAAGTTGAGCTTCATGCCGTGCGTGAGGTGCCCGCCGTGGGCGAGCGACAGGCCCATGATCTTGGACCCCGGCTTCGCGAGCGCCATGAGCACCGCGGCATTGGCCTGGGCGCCGGCGTGCGGCTGGACGTTCGCGTACTTGGCGCCGAAGACCTCCTTGGCACGGTCACGAGCCAGGTTCTCCACCACGTCCACGTGCTCGCAGCCGCCGTAGTAACGGCGACCCGGGTACCCCTCGGCGTACTTGTTGGTGAGCACGGAGCCCTGCGCCTGCAGGACCGAGCGCGGCACGAAGTTCTCCGACGCGATCATCTCGAGCGTGTCTCGCTGTCGGGCGAGCTCGCCGGCCATCGCCTCGGCGACCTCCGGATCGAGCTCGGTCAGGGAGGCGGTGAACACGTCGGTGTTCGGGTCGGTCATCGTTGCTCCTCGCACGTGGGCTTTGCACTTCGTACGAATCGTGTGGGGCCACGGCTCGTCTCGTCGTCGTCAGTCTAGTGCCACGCCACCCTGACACCCCCTCCCCCGTGGCCACCTGCCACAATCGGGAACCGTGAGCAGACAAGCCGGCGACTACACGCCGTACGTCGAGTTCGACCGTCGGAGCTGGCGGCGCCTGCGGCGTGCGATGCCCATGGTGCTCACCGAACAGGACCTCGAGGGCCTCCGGGGCCTGGGCGAACACCTCGACCTCGACGAGATCGCGGAGATCTACCTGCCGCTGAGCCGGCTCATCCACCTGCAGGTATCCGCCAGACAGCGGTTGTTCCAGTCGACCAATCTGTTCCTCGGCGAGACCGTGGACGCCCCCATGCCGTTCGTGATCGGCGTGGCCGGATCGGTGGCGGTCGGCAAGTCCACCTCCGCCCGTGTGCTGCGCGCGCTGCTCACCCGCTGGGACTCCCACCCCCGGGTGGACCTCATCACCACCGACGGCTTCCTTCACCCCAACCGCGAACTCCAGCGGCGCGGACTGATGCACCGCAAGGGCTACCCCGAGTCGTACGACCGGCGCGCGCTGCTGCGGTTCGTCACCGAGGTCAAATCCGGAGCCCCGGTCGTGCGCGCGCCGGTGTACTCACACACCAAGTACGACATCGTGCCCGGCGAGTTCATCGAGGTCCGCCGACCCGACATCCTCATCGTGGAGGGCCTCAACGTCCTGCAGACGGGTCCGCGCCTCATGGTCTCGGACCTGTTCGACTTCTCGCTCTACGTCGACGCGCGGATCGAGGACATCGAACAGTGGTACGTCGAGCGCTTCCTCGAACTGCGGAGCACGTCGTTCTCCAACCCCAACTCGCACTTCGCGCACTACGCCGACCTGTCCGACAAGGCGGCCCGGCTCGCCGCCCGCGAGATCTGGACGTCGATCAACCGGCCGAACCTGGTGGAGAACATCCTGCCGACCCGGCCGCGCGCGACGCTGGTGCTCCGCAAGAACTCGGACCACTCCATCCAGCGGCTGCGCCTGCGCAAGATCTAGAGCGGCGGCGCGCCCGTCTCCCCCTCCGGAACACCGCGCCGCCGCAACTCGGCCTCGGCGCGGTCGAGCCCGCCGTGTTCGAGCGCGGCCAGGGCACTGCGGTCCGACCACACCAGCCGACCGTGCCGGCGCACCTCCACCTCGAGCTCACCGGCCAGGTGCTCGATCGACCCGGCGGAGTTGCGCTTCTCCGATGGCAGCGGGACCGGCAGCACGTGCGCGCGGTCCAGGGGCGAACGCCCGCTGATGCGCACCTGCCAGCCATAGCCGCGACCCTCGAACTCCCACCGCTCGTCGGTCACCTCGGCGCGGACCGGCGAGACGACCGGGTTGCCCAGCCGGATGACCTTCCCGCCGGGCAGTCGCACGACAACCGCAGTCACCTCGGTGCGCAGCGGCCCGGAGTGGATCTGCCCGCCGGCGAACGCCACGCACGTGTTCGGCTCGGAGAACGCCTGCGCCTGCCCCCACCACCACGAGTCGGGGAAGCCCTCGGCGCCCCAGTTCTTCTCGCCGTACACCTCGGCACCGTCGAACTCCCAGTGCTCGCCGTCGAGTTCGGCCCATCCGCTGGCGCGACCGCCGAGCAGCCAGGGGTGCCAGTACTGATTGAGGGCGGGCACTGACTGGAAGATGCTCGAGCCGCCGACGGCGGGGTGCGGCCACTGCACCGGCTCGGTGATGGTCACGTGCAGCCGGGCGCCCTCTCCCATGTCCACGCGGACCGCGTCGGATCGGTACTCGAACAGCTCGCCGGAGCGGGCGCCGATCCGGTCCGGATCCGCCCAGCCGTCGGGCGCGGCCATGAGGCGGAGGGTGGACGACGACGATGACGACGACGAGGAGGAGTTCCCGTCTCCGTCCCGGCGCGATCCACCGGCCTCGATCGGGATGGGCGCCTCGTCGGAGGCGAGCCCGAGCGTCGCCCAGTGCCCGTCGGGTCCCCGGTTGACCCCGATGAGGGCGATCACCACGCGCCCGCGCTCGCGATCGGTGACGCGGAGGAAGTACCCCTCCATGGCCACGTCGTGTGCGCGGAGCGGATCGCCGAAGGGCAGGTCTGCGCCGGTCGCCCGGTATCGCCGGAGGAGTCCCATGGGGTTCAGCGTCCCATAATCGGCTTAGGGTGAAGCCGTGAATGCGACTCAACTCGGCCTCCGTCCGCCCAGGGAACGGGTCGATCCCCGGTGCCGACGATGGTGGACGGCGCAGGTCGCCCTGTGGATGGTCGGGCCACTGCTCGTGCTGGCGGCATCGACGCTGATCGTGGGCCCGTGGATGCTCCTCGCCACCGCCGGGTGGGCGTTGCTGACAGCAGCGGCGCTGGTAGTGGTGCCCCGGGTGCGGTGGGCGATCCACCGCTGGGAGGCCACCGACACCGCCGTCTACAGCCGTAGTGGACTGTTCTGGGAGGAGTGGCGGGCGGCTCCCCTGTCGCGCGTCCAGACCGTCGACAAGACCCGCGGCCCGCTCCAGCGACAGTTCGGCCTCGCCACCGTCGTGGTCACCACCGCCTCGTCCAAGGGTGCGGTGCGCATCAGCGCCCTCGACGCCACGCAGGCCGAGGAGATGGCCGACCGCCTCACCCTCCTCGCCGAGGACGATCAGCGAGACGCCACATGACCGGCCCGACCGATCCGGTCGGCCCGCACCGCCCCTCCGACCTCGCCGGTCCGGGCGGTCCCGCGGGCGCGGACCGCCCCGCCGGCGCGGACCATGAAGACTGGCTGCCGCTGGACCGTCGGACGATCACCTCCACGACCGTGGTGGTCGCCGCGGCACTCGTCGCCGCGGCGGTGCCGACGGCGATCGGCATGCTGGTGGGCGGCCTGGCCATCGGCTGGGTCCTCCTCTGGACGGTGGGCGGGGTGGTCGTCGGGACCGTCGCCACCGCGATCGCCGAGTCCGCCCGCCTGACGGTGACCCGCTACCGCGTCGACGCCCACCGGATCGAGCGCCGGGTCCGCTTCCTGTCGAGCACCACCTCGACGCTCTCGACGCACCGGGTCCGCAACGTGGAGATCACCGCCGACGTCGTCCAGCGTCGCCTCGGTATCGCCACCCTCAAACTGGCCAGCGGTGAGACCGACGGTTCGAGGATGACGCTGGCCGCCCTCGACCGCTCCGAGGCCGAAGACCTGCGCCGCCGACTGCTCGCCGACCGTGCCGGCGCGGACACCCACGAACTCGCCCGCCTCGATCCCCGGTGGGTCCGCTACGCCCCGGCCAGCCTCATGACGCCGGTGTTCGGCCTGGTGGGCTTCGGCATCGTGCTCCAGGTGGCCGACTGGTTCAACGCGGTGCCGGCGGTGCTGGAGTGGGTCTGGGACCGCGTCGGCGGGCTACCGCTGCCGGTCCTCGCCATCGGCGTGGTGGCTCTGACCCTGGCCATCGGCACCGTCGCCGCCACAGTGCTGTTCGTGGAGAACTGGTGGGGCATGCGCCTCGAGCGTCACCGCGACGGGTCGCTCGAACTTCGCCGAGGCCTGGTCGTGGGCCGGCACGCGACGTTCGACGGCCGACGCGTCCGTGGCATCACGCTGCACGAGCCGCCGGGGTTCCGCGCGGTCGGGGCCGCCCGGCTGGACGTGATCGCCACCGGCGTGGGTATCGGCAACGACGAGAACGGCAAGCCCAAGCAGAGCCCTGCGCTGGTCCCGGCCTCGCCGCGCGACGTGGCGGCTGGCGTGGCGGCGGAGATGCTCGGGACACCGGTGCCGGGTACGGCGGCGGGCACGCCGGATGCGGCGGCGGGCACACCGGGGCCGGACGCGCTGCGCTCCCATCCGCCTGTGGCACGACGACGACGAGCCGTCCGCGCGGTGGCCGCCACCCTCGCCCTCACCGGGATCGCCCTCGTACCCGCGCTCGTGTGGCCGTGGCTGTGGTGGGTTCCCGTCACCGTGGCCGCGGTCGGTGGGACGGTCGCCGCGTGGGCCGCGGTCGACAACTACCGCGGACTCGGCCACGCGGTGGGCGGCACCGTGGTCACGGTCCGTAAGGGGTCGCTCCTGCGACGAACCGATGCCCTGTACCGCGACGGGATCCTCGGCTGGAACGTGCGGCGCACCCCGTTCCAGCGCCGGGCAGGGCTGGTGACGCTAGTGGCGACCTCGGCGGGCGGCGGCGGTGCGTTCCGACTGCCGGACGTCGCCGAGGCCGAGGCGCACGAGGTGTGGTCGACCGCCGGCGACGTGTGGGACCACCTGGCCGAGCCACGCGACTGAGCGACTCCGCAGCTGAGCGACTCCGCGGCCGAGCCACCCCGCGCGGGCGCGAGCCCGGTCAGTCGGCGTCCACGGGCCTGTCGTCGGTCGCCGGATCCAGCTTCCGGACCAGACTGGGCGCCAGGTCGGACAGCGCGTACTCGTCGAGGAGCCGCCGGGCCTCGTCGTCGTCGACCCCGGCGAAGACCCGCCCGATCGTGACCCCGTGCGTGGGCACGGCGACCACCCGGATCTCGTCCCCGGCCTCGACGGGGCCCGCGGCGAGGACCCGCGCGTACGCGCCCGGGCGCCCGCCCTCGGTGAAGCGCCGCACCCAGCGCGGCTTGCCCACGTGGTGGCCGAAGGTCTGACACGGGATCCGCGGCGTCGTGACCTCCATGCGCAGGCGGCCCACCTCCAGCACGGTGCCGATCTGCAACTGCGAGGTGTCGACCCCCGCCACGCGCAGGTTCTCGCCGAAGTACCCGGGCGGGATCGGGCCGCCGAACTCGGGCTCCCACTGCTCGACGTCGGAGTCCGAGAGCAGGTAGACGGCCTTCCACACCCCGCCGTGGTGCTGGCGATCTGCCTGGACGTCGCCGTGGAGGCCGTACTCGCGCACCTGGACGGGCCCGTCGACGGGCCGCTTGTCGATCGCGGTGACGCCGACCCGGCCGGGCACCTCGAGCAGTTGGTCCACCACGCACACGGCGCGGACGGTGAACACCTCGCCCACGGTGATCGGCGCGCGCTCCGCCTCCGCGCCGACCATCACTGACCGAACCGACGGTTGCGGGCTCCGTACTCGCGCATCGCCCGGAGGAAGTCGACCCGCCGGAACGCCGGCCAGTACGCCTCGGTGAACCAGATCTCCGAATACGCGCTCTGCCACAGCAGGAAGCCCGAGAGCCGCTGCTCGCCGGAGGTGCGGATCACGAGGTCCGGGTCGGGCTGGCCCGAGGTGTAGAGGTGCTCGCCGATGCCGTCGACGGTGATCGCGTCGACCAGCTCCTGTCCGCTGCAGCCCTTGTCGATCAGCTCCTGGACCAGCTCGCGGGCGGCGTCGGCGATCTCCTGCCGCCCGCCGTAGCCGACCGCGACGTTGACCTTGACGCCCGGCCGGCCCCTGCTCACCTGCTCGGCGTGGCGCAGTCGCTCGGCGAGCCAGTCCGGCAGCACCTCGAGACGCCCGACGATCCGGACCTCCCAGTTCTTCCCCGGGCCGGTGATCTCGTCCACCACGTCCGCGATGATCTGCAGCAGTTCATCGAGTTCCTCGGCATCGCGGCCGAGGTTCTCCGTGCTGAGCAGGTAAATGGTGGCAACGTCTACACCGAGGTCGTCACACCACCCCAGCATCTCGGCGATCTTGACCGCGCCCGCCCGGTGACCGTGCGCGACGTCAGTGAACCCCGCCTCACGTGCCCACCGGCGGTTCCCGTCCGCCATCACGGCGATGTGCCTCGGCAGCCTCGACTCGTCCAACGAGGCGCGAAGGCGCGCTTCGTACAGCGAGTACAGGGGGAAGGAGACGGCCACGCGGAAAGGGTACCGCGCGCCGTCGCCCGCCCAGTGGTGCCCCTCGGGCCGCCGACCCCGGGCCGACAGGGGCGCGGGGCCAACAGCGAGGGCCGCGGCGGGGCCGGCGGCGAGGGTGGCGGCGGTCAGCCTCGTCGGCCCCGGCGGACGGCCGCGGCGAGCGCGCGCAGGCTGTCGGCGGTGGTGTCCCAGCCGATGCACGCGTCCGTCACGGACCGGCCGTACACCAGCTCGTCGGCCTCGACGGACTGGGCGCCGGGCTCGAGGAAGCTCTCGATCATCAGTCCGGAGATGCCCTGCTCCCCCGCGCCGATCCGCTCGGCCAGCTCGGCCACGACCTCGGCCTGACGCTCGTGTGACTTGCCCGAGTTGGCGTGGCTCGCGTCCACCATCACCAGACCGGGCAGGCCAACCTTGCCGACCGCCGCGACGGCCGACGCGACGGACTCGGCGTCGTGGTTGGGTCCACCGGTCCCGCCGCGGAGGATGA
The DNA here is from genome assembly GCF_057773105.1 of Dietzia sp. IBK-p2-15D. Taxonomy (NCBI): domain Bacteria; kingdom Bacillati; phylum Actinomycetota; class Actinomycetes; order Mycobacteriales; family Dietziaceae; genus Dietzia; species Dietzia sp. IBK-p2-15D. The sequence goes on along the minus strand of NZ_JBYMTK010000004.1, from coordinate 1,327 downwards.
CGTGGCAGTCGGTGTTGCCGGCGGTCTCCACGACGGAGGCCCGGCCGTCGGCGTCGGTGCCGAAGAACACGTGCCGCGCCGCCGACGACCGGCAGCCGTCGACCGCGACCTGGACCTCGCCGTCGGTCCCGTTCTTGAAGCCCACCGGCATCGACAGTCCCGACACCAGCTGACGGTGCACCTGACTCTCCGTGGTGCGGGCGCCGATCGCGCCCCAGGATACGGCGTCGGCGATGTACTGCGGGCTGGTCGGCTCGAGGAACTCGGTCCCCACGGGCAGCCCCAGGTCGAGCACGTCGAGCAGCAGGGTGCGGGCGGTGCGCAGGCCGCGCGGGATGTCGTAGCTCCCGTCGAGCGCGGGGTCGTTGATGAGGCCTTTCCACCCGACGGTGGTGCGCGGCTTCTCGAAGTACACGCGCATCACGATCAGCAGGTCCTCAGCCGTCTCCTCCGCGAGCGCGGCGAGTCGCGCCGCGTAGTCGAGGGCCGCCTCGGTGTCGTGGACCGAACACGGGCCGACGACCACGAGCAGGCGGTCGTCGCGCCCGGCGAGCACGTCGGCGACCTCGGCGCGGCTGCGCTCGACCAGCGCCTCGCGGGCCTCGCCCAGCGGGAGTTCGCCGAGGATCTCGGTCGGCGTCGGCAACGGGGAGTAGGACAGGACCCGCCTGTCGGCGGTCTGGGTGGGGTTCTCGGCGGTGACGGTCACGGCTGTGCACTCCTGGCGATGTGGTCGTGGCGGGCCGGGTGCCGTGATCTCTTCGGTGCCCTGTGTCGCGCACCCGGATCCGCCGTCTGGAAAGGCGGAAGGCGGCGACCATGGTGGTCACCGCCTCTGGGCTCCGGGTGTCGAGACGTCCGTCTAGCGGACGCGTGCGCTCGCGGCGCGGGCTCCACCCGGAGCCCACATAAAGCGCCAATAAGCGCGAGCGTTCGACATGCCGGCCACGATAACAGAATCGGATCGTCTCGGGTCACCCACCTCCCCGCCGAGGGGCGGCCACGGGGTTCGTCGCCACCACCTCTCGCTATGTGTGGGACCGGACGTTCTCCACCTCCGCCCGCGCGGCGACAGTCCTCCCAATCGAACACTTGCGCTAGTTTCTCATAGCCGGTATAGTCGAACTTATATTCGAGTGGGAGCCCAGCACGCGTGAGGCGCAGGAAGGACGGGGTCATGAACACGACGACGATGAGCCTTTCCGACTTCTGGGCGCTGCGCGCGGTGGATGAGCCGTTGGAGTCGTTGGACGCGTCAGCGCTCAGCGAGGTGGCCCGGTCGGTGACGCTGGCGCAGAACCTCGCCGCGGCGACCCGGCTGCACGCC